>JAFMIS010000362.1 GCA_017853915.1 bacterium | reverse complement strand
TAGCTGGATTACAGTTGAGATGCTCCGACCATGCGGGAAGAGTTCATCTTTTTGACGCTACGCCTGAAGTCAGCGCTCCCGGACGGGACAAAAAGCCTTTATCGTGGTGGTAACAACTCTCTAAGGGGCCAGAAATATGAAGGAATACTCGAGCGAGAGTTCAATCCAAGGTCCCTAATACGTCTAGTGAGATCTCGGAATCCCGTACAGAGTCCAGGTGTACCCCTCGGACTGGCCGCCTCCCGTAAGAACGAGCACCCAGCCCGGCCGCGGCGGAGACTGCATGGCCGAACTATGGAGGGATATCACCTCCCCACTCGCAAGTTTCACTTGATCAATCCCATCACGACGATTATCCCAATCCGCCGGCCTAACACCCATTTCATTATCGGGGGCCCCGTACCTCGAAGAAATCAGCTCCAGCACCTGAACGCGGGCCGGTCGCATATCTGTTCGCGCCGGTGAACTACCTGAACCCATAGGCTACCTCTTAATCCTTACTACCCAGCGCATTTACCACATCACTGTACTGGTCTGGTAACAGTTTCTTATTGCCAATGAAGGCCTGCTCCTGAAACTACAAAGGCCCCGGCCCATCACCCCTTGCCCGTTAAGCAAAGGGTGACGCTCCGAGACCTCAATACTATACCTTAGAGCGGAGTTGACCTGCTTATGGCCAGCCGCGGTGCTCGCCGCGTCAACCATATCGATTCGCTCCTTGAGCTCTTTTCCCACCTTAAAGAATGGGAGCTTCTTTGGGGGCACAGGGATCTTCTCTCCCGTCTTTGGGTTACGCCCCTCGTAGGCACCGTACTCCTTAACCACGAAGCTACCGAAGCCTCGGATCTCTATGCGACCGCCACTCACGAGCGTGTCTCTCATTTTGCGATATATGAGGTTTACCACCTCTTCCGCCTGAACGATGTTGATCTGTGATCGCTGAGCAAGCTTCTCTATTAATTCTGACTTATTCACGTGTAACCCCCAAACATTAAAAGCCAAGTAAGCTACGCCTACCTAAACCCGATTCGAGCTATCTGCCTCGAATCGCTACTCGCAACTTCGCGGGACTTATTCCCCGTTCAGTCCGCAAGTTAGTCTTTCAAACCTCGAAAAACCGAATCGCTGTACTGCCTCAATTCTCGTGGACTTCCGATACCATACATCTGGCCCACGACTACAACTGCCTAATTGAGGATACTCGGTAGGATGAATATCTGTCAAAATGGATTGCACGATTACTGCAAAAAAATTAGGAAGTTAGCGCTTTTGTTCTACCTATCAAAACACAGCCAGCTCTTTTCAAACCCACCACCCTTAAGTGGCGATTATGAGGCCGCGCTCCCAGGGGCCCTGCGCCTAGCCGGGGGCCAGCCAAATAAGGTAGGGTCGTGCCTCTATGAGTCGTAAAAACTCCGCTTCAAGGCCTCCTCCCGGATCCCCGGTCCGTAAAGTCACCAAAAGAGACAACTACTTTCAACGAGCCGAAGTTCTCAAAAGAAACCGAGAGAAGAGGACCCAATATCAACAATTCCTTGTGGAGGGGGTAGCCCAGATCTCAATCGCGGTGAAATACAATTGGAGAATCGACGCCTTTCTTTACGCTGACGATCGGCCCCTTTCACAATGGGCCCAACAGCTGATCGACGCACACACCGCCCGAGAGCTGTGGGAACTGTCTCCCGAACTGATGGCCGACCTGAGCGAGAAGGATGAGACATCGGAGCTCTTGGCGATTGTAGAAGCTCGTCGTTTGTCTCCTCAAGATATACCTCCACAAGCACATGGCTTGGTCGTTGTCTTTGATCGCCCTAGTAGCCCTGGAAACTTAGGGTCATCGATTCGTTCAGCAGACGCCTTCGGCGCACACGGCATAATCGTCACTGGCCATGCGGTGGATCTCTACGATCCGTTTGTGATTCGAGGGAGTATGGGGGCACTCTTTACCATGCCCGTGACTAATGCAGTATCACACCTTGAGGTGCTTGAATGGGTAAAACAAGCTCGCGCGGCTGGATACGACTATCAGATAGTAGGTAGCAGTGGCAAAGCCTCTACTCTTTTATCTGAACACTCCTTTGCCCGCCCCACCGTGTTAGTGCTGGGAAATGAGACGGTCGGTATGTCCCGTGGTTACTGGGAGATCTGCGATGCGTCGGTGAAGATCCCGATCAGCGGCGCCCTTTCTTCCATTAACGTGAGCTGTGCGGCTTCCATCTTGCTGTACGAAGTAGCTCGACAACGGATGTCACGTAGCTAGAATACCCGAGAAGGAGAAAACCATGCGAGCAGAATCAATCCTTGATACGATCGGCAACACCCCTCACGTAAGAATCCGCAATATTCTGGGCTCTACCCATTCGGTATGGATGAAGCTTGAGAAAGCTAATCCTGGTGGTAGCATCAAGGATCGCATAGCGCTGGCGATGATCCAGGACGCCGAGGCTTCGGGAGCCCTCGTGCCGGGTGCGACAATCATTGAACCGACATCCGGGAATACGGGTATCGGCCTTGCGATGGTTGCAGCTGTGAAGGGCTACAAACTTGTTTTGGTGATGCCAGAGTCAATGTCAGTGGAGAGACGTCGTATCATGATGGCCCTAGGCGCGGAGCTGGTATTGACGCCGCGAGAAAAGGGAATGCGAGGAGCCGTGGAGCGCGCTTTAGAACTGGCGAAAAACACCCCTCACTCCTGGATCCCCCAACAATTTGAGAATGCTTCAAACCCTGCGGTTCATGCCCGCACCACCGCGCGCGAGATTATCGCCGATTTTCCGGAGGGGATTGATTACCT
>JAFMIS010000361.1 GCA_017853915.1 bacterium | reverse complement strand
TCCTTGAGGAAATTCCTGACACGCTCCAACGAAATCTTTCCATCCTGCTGACGCAACTCGCCCAGAGATTCCACCAGATTTAGCAAGCGCCGACCATCTCCTCCCGCGGCCTGAATCAACAATGCACGCGCATCATCCACCAGCTCAATTCCAAGAGTTTTCTCACCACGAAGACAGATAACTTTTAGGGCGTCCTCCGAGAGCGGGCGCAATATAACGACTCTGCAACGAGACAAAAGAGCCCCCGTCAGGTAGAAAGAGGGGTTCTCGGTCGTAGCACCGACGAGCGCGATCGTTCCCGCCTCCACGTGAGGCAGGAACGCATCTTGCTGCCCCTTATTGAAACGATGGATCTCATCTACAAAAAGAAGCGTGGGCCCACTCTTCTGCTTGGCATTCTCAACGACCTCTCTAATGTCTTTGACCCCCGCCAATACCGCTGACAACTCGACAAACTCACAGTCATACGCGGATCCGATCAGCTTGGCCAAAGTCGTCTTTCCCGAACCGGGCGGCCCCCACAAGATCAGCGACGGAATCCGCCCCGAGCCAGCTTTCAGCTGCGCCACTACATTCGGATCAATCTCTTCAAGACCAGAAAAATCATTCAGGGTCTGAGGCCTTAATTGCTCGGCCAGAGGAACACTTTTCATAACACAGAGAAAAATGCTGTTGAGTACATGAAACCCTCTTCAAATTGCTTCAAAGAAAAAGACTCATTCGGAGAATGAATATTATCCTCCTGCATCCCGAAGCCAACTAAAATTGGCGCTGCTCCCGAGGCCTTAGCTAACAGAGACACAATCGGAACGCTTGCGCCCTCCCACACGTAGACCGGATCACGATCGAATGCTCTTTGAATCGCTTTCTGGGCTATTTTCACGACATCAGAATCTACGGGCAACAGCAACGCCGGCCCCCCAACGAGAGCATCAGACACCTCTACCGCAATCCCTGGAGGGGCGGCACTCTTTAGAAATTCGACCACCGAGGAGAGAATTCTGTGAGGATCTTGCCCTGCTACCAATCGCATCGACAACTTCGCCATCGCTGACGACGGAATTACTGTCTTACCCCCTTTGCCCTGATATCCACCCCCAAGGCCATTGATTTCTAAGGTTGGACGAAGACCACGCCGCTCCATCGGAGTAAATCTTTTTTCGCCACCCGCAAGAGGGACACCAAGAAGCCCCTCTATGTCGCTCACGTGAATCGGCGCGCTGTTTGCCAGATCTCGCTCACGCGCGGTTGGCTCTTGGGCGCCCTCGTAGAAACCAGGAACCGCGACCGATCCATCATCGTTGTACAAAGACGCTAGGATAGTCGACAGTGCTTGCAAGGGATTGCGAACCATCCCCCCGTATATACCTGAGTGAATATCAACCTTAGGACCCCGCGCGCTCACCTCACAGTGGGCGATTCCACGCAAGCCCATGGTGATAGTAGGAACCCCCGAAGCTACCATGCCGGTATCCGCAACCATCAGAATGTCGGATTGGACATCATCTCCCCACCCTGGGAGCCCGGCGTGAAGAGCCTCACTTCCACTCTCCTCCTCTCCCTCAATTAAAACTTTAATATTTGGCAGCTGGACCCCCAGAGCTATAAGGGCCTCCAAGGCTTTGAGGAAGGAAAAAACCTGCCCCTTATTGTCTTGAGCACCACGAGCGTACATACGCCCATCCCGCAATTCTGGCTTGAATGGATCGCTCACCCACAGCTCAAGAGGATCTACCGGCTGAACATCATAGTGCCCGTAAAACAGCACCCTCGCTTTTTCCGCGCTCCCCTGCCGCTCGCCCAACACAACCGGCTTAGATTCAGAGGGCAGATAGCGCGTGGAGAAGCCTAGCCCCTCAAGATGCCTACGCACCCAATCGGAGCACGCCACACAATCCTCATGGAACGCAGGATCCGTGCTGATGCTCTTAAAGGATAAAAACTCCCGCCACTCGTTTATGAATCGCTCTCGATTCGTTGAAAAATATCTTGAAAACCGGTCCATCATGAATCCTTATGGTATGGCAGTATTGTGCTACAAGTTATACATGGCCGCACTCAAATTGTAATAACAAAGCTGGTTTTTAAGCGGTTGCGCTCTTAGTTTGCGAGTGTAATTATCTCCGTACACACTATCTTTACTCGGAAACCGATATGAAACCTCTACGATCGCTTGCTTTCATCCCTGTATTAGCTCTGTCTCTCAGCGTCCTCTCCGGCTGCTCCTGGTTTAGCTCTGGCAGCGGCGAAGGGGAGGAGGGCTCGTTATCAGAGGCCGACCTAGCTGCTCAACGGGATGGCCGCTTCGGTGCTGGCAACATCCCCACCGCCGAAGGCGAGGGGCTCTTCCGTGATGTTCACTTTGGTTATGATTCCTATGCTCTTGAGGACGACGCTCGCGTTGACTTAGAGGCAAACGCTCGCACCTTGAATGAGAAGTCGAGTATGAAGATCGTTCTGGAGGGTCACTGCGATGAGCGGGGCACAGTCGAATACAACATGGCGCTTGGCTCTCAGAGAGCTCGAGCGGTCAAGAGCGCCCTGATCGCGCTGGGAGTCCCATCGTCAAGAATCGAGACGATAAGTTATGGCGAGGAGATTCCGCTTGACCCCGGCCACTCGGAAGAGGCATATGCCAAGAACCGTCGAGTCCACTTCGCTGCAGGCGGAACGAATCCAGCGGCGTCCAGCGGCTCGAAGTACTAGGGCAGCTCAAAGTACTCGGGTCGACCTCGAGGGCTTGAGTTCTGTAACGGCGGCTTTCAGGCGCGTCTCGAGTAACCGAGAAATGCCGCCAGGAAGTC
>JAFMIS010000360.1 GCA_017853915.1 bacterium | reverse complement strand
TACTGTGCGCCTTGGTTATATCCCTTGTCGCGCTCTTCCAGTTCGTCCCTCTCGTGCGCGGAGGCTGGAAGCATGCCCTGAGTAGGATTGTCACATGCGCTGCCGTGGCCCTTATTATTGGCGGCCCGATGATCGCTCACCACCTCAAGACGGGACGAACACTACTGCTCAGAACTCCTTATGGCTCGCCCAATTACGAATTCTCGAAAGGGCACGATATTTCTGGCCGACTCTTAAAGCTTTGGAACGATCTCTTCGTGCAGGGAGGGGATCCCTGGTTCGCTCGACCACACGGCTCCCTTGCCGATTATACGCTCCTCCTTCTTATTCCCGGAGTCATCACGATGGTCGTATTTCTTCGTCGTGGACTCGGGCCAAACACCCGCGCGTTCTCCTTCCTGTGCGCCGTAACGCTTGCCCTTGTTCTCTTCGGCGGACTTCCGGCGATGCTCTCGCCTGAACCAGTTGTTCGACGAGCGGTACTACTCGCGCTTGGTCTGGATATCGTGAAGGCGTTTGGCTGCTACGGCTTAGCGTTGTTGGTAGTGCGTCGCGCACCGAAGATCATCGCGTACGCCGTTGTAGCTATCCTGACAGTTGGATATGCCGCCTACGATTGGCGCTCCTTTTTCTTTGATAGTCGCGCCTTTGATAGCAGTAGTGGAAACAGCCCCGTAGAAACGATAAAATACGTCAGAGAAACCATCAACAAAGGCAAAGAAGCGGCTATTCTTCTTCCTCAGGGCCAAGGATTCCTCGTCAGGGACGATTTCATATTCTTTCTGAAATTTCACCTTGGCTACCCCACAGAGCTCCCTAGTGCGATAAAGATACTCGACCCGCGGGATCTCGCCTCGGGACCGGTTCGGGACGCGATCGTACCGTTTACGAACTACCAACAGATCAAAGCCAATCCCCAGCTCCTTCCCGAGGGCATCTTCGCCTCGAGGCCCCGGATATCCTCTAACCGGCAAGGTGAAACATTCGTGCTGGTAGATTTCGTACGAGCAGTCCCAGCGACCCAACAATAGCGAGGTTTGCTGATTAGTTAACGCTGAGGGCCTCGAAGAGCGTCGAGGTACACCAAACCAAGCATCGGCGACATGCGGTGGAGCACACACCGGCCAATCGGGCTTCCGCCTGTCTCGAGTCTAACCAACAAGTCTTTGAATAATCCTCGAGTTTAATCGATTGGATTGCGCCAGAAGCCGCACTCTAGATTGGGCGAGAATCGAATCGCGTATCAAGGACGACTTATCCGCTTGGATATCCGCATCGGCGATTCTTGAGAGAGCCTCCCTTTGAGCCACCTTTTGGTTCGACAGTCTTCGGGAGATGGAGTCACAGTCGTGACTGTGACGCTCCGATGGATGATCTCTGTGGGGACTTAATCCCTGTGTGAAGTTTTGGATCATCGCGGTGGTGGCCTGGGCTCCGCCCTGGATGCTGCTGTCGAGCGTGAGGAGTTTCACGATTCCATTCGATAGATTGATCCCACCTACTTTGCGTGTTGAAGCAGCCGAACTATCTTCACCGATTTGAACCTGAGTTGAGGAATTTATAGAGTAATTTGACGCCGTTGAACTCAGTGGTCCGCGTGCTCCGTTGAATCTCCTGGGTTACCGAATCAAACTCATTTTTTAGAGCGGCTCGATCGATCGACCGAGTAGAGTCCGTTCGACGATTGCACTGCTAGTTCCTGTAGTCGCGAAGAGATGTCTTGGATTTGACAGGTCTCCCCATCGACGACTGCGGGGACGGAGCTGGCGTCGGCCATCTTGCCGCTCGCCCTGTCCGTTTGTTACCAGTGCTTGCTAAAGCTTTAATATGACAGCCAATCCTGCGGGATTGTCCGACGCCGAATTGATTTGAGAACCTGAACTTAGGCGCGTAAAGGAAGAGTTCATCCTGGATAGTGATTGGTTAAAATTTCCGATCGTTCCGGCGCTCAGGGATGAATATCCAAAGATCGATGATACCACAGCAACCTCCTATGGCAGAAACGGCAGAGCTACTTACAACCTTAGAAGGTGGAGCACGGTGAGGTGTCGAGGCTACAAATAGAGGAACGACTACTGAGGGCACGTGTCCGTTTTAGCTCCCCAAACCGATGGGTCACTATCCAACTAATGGCGAGCGATAATGGTACTTCCTTACCGCGGGCATGATACCCATAGGCAAGCCCCAAAGTTGAGGGGTGCCCGAGCCATCCGGGGCATGATATCCTCCCGGCGTTGTGCGGGGTCGAACTCCCGGTTAAGGCTCTTGATACATGGCGCTCCTAAACAAAATCTCTACCTGGATCTTCTCGCGCCCGTTGCCCTATGAAAGCCAAGGCTCTTGCCCGGCCCCCGATACCGCCCGCCTCATTTTTAGGGCAGGGATCGGATTGGCCGCCCTTGAGGCGCTCGCGTTTGCCCTCGGGGGGGCATTTAGCATCAGCGCAGCCTACCTCTGGATCGCTCTCGGCGTAACATCCGTTTGTTTCATGCTTGGCAGCTACCTCTCGACCCTGCTGGCCGATGCTCGAAAACTCTCGTTCTGGGGGCTCCTCCCCCTGATAGCCGGAGCACCGCTCTGCTTTTGGAATATTCGCAGCTACGCCTATCTGAATACCGAAGCTCTCTCCGAGGTGCAGTCTGCCTTTGAGCAACTCGCGCGATCCGACCTCGGATACACGCAGATGTTCTGGTTCTCGTATCCCTCGCGCTCGCTCCTACTCGCCCTCGTGCCCTCGTTTTTTGTGGACCCAAGCCCACTCGGATACCGCCTAGGATTCGGCATACCGATGCTCCTCGGCTCGCTGTTC
>JAFMIS010000031.1 GCA_017853915.1 bacterium | reverse complement strand
GGGTGACAATGCGAAGAGATATCTCATACAGTCTAGCCTATACGAGTTAGGTCGGGTGCGCCAAAGAAATTAGCTCTGCAGGTCAAAAACCTCGTATCTGGCCCAAACCGGTGTGTCTCTATGGATGGTATTCCATCAGTTACAGTTTTGATATCAGGTCGCGGCAGTAACCTTATCAACCTCTTCAACCGCGCGCGTGGTTATCGAATTGGCGCCGTTGTGAGCAACAAGAGGGATGCCGCGGGGGTAGCCTGGGCCAGAGAGCGCGCAATCCCGGTCACGATAGTCGAGCGCGAGGAGTACCCCTCGCTATCAGCCTTTAAGGATGGTGTGCGGGACGCCGTGAGCGCCACACAGCCCGACCTCGTCGCGCTGGCGGGCTTTATGGTTGTCCTTCCGCCCACGTTTATAGCGGCATTCCAGGGTCGGCTGGTTAATATTCACCCCTCGCTCCTACCTAAGTTTCCAGGGCTCGATACACACCAGCGTGTGATAGCGTCTGGTGAGACTCAGCACGGCTGCACGGTCCACTATGTCGACGCGGGGGTCGATACCGGGGCGATCATCGCGCAGGCGAGCCTGGCGGTGGCCCCCAACGACAACCCGGAGTCACTTGCTGAGCGAACGCTAGCCCTAGAGCACGAGCTGTATCCTTGGGTGATTGGGCATCTTGCGGGGAGCGAGATATCGCTCTGTAATGCTCGCGTGCAGTATAGCTCTCGTGTTCGTCAGGAGGCCAAGGAGCGAGGATTTCGGCTTTCAAACGATAGCGAGTAACTTTACTTTTTAAGAGGCCACATGACTTCCGCCAAGATTACATATGCAGGACATTCAGCCGTTTTTGTACAGCTTGCAGGGATTCATCTCGCGGTAGATCCATGGTTGCAGGGAAATCCTCTCTGCCCGAACGATCTTCAATCCCCATCAAAGTTAGATCTAATAGTGCTTACTCATGGACACTCGGATCACGCCGGAGACGCGGTTCGTGTGGCTAAGGCTACCGGTGCGTCAATCGCGGCGACGTATGAGCTTGCGATGATTATGGTGGCCGAGGGGATTTCGTCGGACAAGGTGATTCCGATGAACAAGGGTGGCTCGGTTGATTTCAAGGGCGTCGCCATTACACTGACGAACGCTTTTCATTCCAGCTCATTCGATGGCAAGCATGGAACGGTCTACGCGGGTGAGGCGTGCGGTGTGATCATAGCGGCGGGAGAAACGGTGCTCTATCACGCCGGTGATACTGAACTGTTTGGTGATATGAGGATACTTGGAGAACGCCATCAACCCACGGTGGCGATGCTTCCGATCGGCGATCGTTTTACGATGGGTCCCGCGGACGCGGCGCAGGCGGCCGAGTGGTTACGGTGTGGACTGGCCATGCCGATTCATTACAAAACGTTCGATCTCCTTAGCGGAACATATGAGGAGTTTGGGCGCGAATGTGATCGGCGCGGCGTGCCTCACCGTGAGCTAAAACCGGGCGAGAGCTTGTCGGTATAGCTTTATTCGCGGCCGTCGCCGCCGTAGCGGCGCGCAGGCTTTTGAAAGACGCTCTCAATGTATAAGAGAGATATAATATAGATATACTAGTGTAAGAGAGAGAAAATGGTGCCCAAGAGAGGACTTGAACCTCCACGACGTTTCCGCCACCAGCACCTCAAACTGGCGTGTCTACCATTCCACCACCTGGGCATTGTGTATCGCAATCGCTAGCTCATTGAGCAGCGGGCGCGTTCTCCACCGGTTGAGCCTGTTCAGGGGCTGGAGCGCTCGGCGCAGAATTCTGAGGTTGCGCCGGCTTCGATTCCAATCCCTTAAGATCGAGGCCTTCAACGATATCTGACTTTGATCCGAGGACACTCCCCGTCGCAGCCAGTTTCACAAGGAGGACGGAGGTTAGCATGAAGCAGATCGCAATTAAAGTAGTCATGCGTACCAAAACTGAGGATGCGCCGCCTACTCCGAAGAGTGAGTTAGCGCCTCCGCTCATAACAGCGCCGATATCGGCACCCTTTCCCTGCTGTAACAAAACCAACGTGACCAATACGACCGCGAGCAAGATGTGAATCGATAAAACAAATGTATACATAGAGTTACAGCCTCACGCTAAACGCCCATATGCTAGCACCAACCACTCGCCCTAGGAAAGCCTCAGGCTAGCGCAAACAAGGCCGAGCAAAACGAGCGGAATCACAGGGGTAATAAGACCAGAGAAAACCGACGCGATGAGCACCAACCCGCTAAACCCAAGGAGTATCCGCGTGCGCTCAACAATTCGGCAATCTCGAGCGCAGTCAGCCACAAGACGATCGATCTGAGTCAGGTCATTCGATAGAGCCACAACTGTGCTCGGTCGGATTTCGCCGCTCTGTGGTGTGAAGAGCGAAAGATCGACGCTCCCGGTCTGACCTACAAGATCTGATTCCGGCCCTCGCACCAAGAGGGTGTCAGAACCTAGGTGTTGCGCTACACCACTTGAGAGAGCTGCATCAATTCCATGCAGAGTGCTTGGGCAATCCTCGCTCTCGATCAGAAACTCCTGCGATGTCGTGACGGAGAACCGCGCGACGACATCGTCATCGATCGCCACCAACAAAAGACGATCGGCATCACTCTCGGTAGAAGCGCCATCAGCTGGTTGAACCATGATTCCACGCTCAACCAAGAAGTCCTCATTCCCCACCGATAACTCGATTCCATGAACCGTTCCGCAAATTCCCCTGCCCGGATACTCACGCAGCTCCAAAACGCGCTCCACCGAGAGCTTCGAGGCGTTCCAACGACAATATCCACCCGCAGCGGCGAGGTCAGCGCTCTCAGCACGACCCAGAAGTGAGGCCAGGATGTCGCACAGAGCCCCCTTCGATAATCTATCGTCGAGAACCTCGAAATGAGTGATATGGTATCGGCTACCCTCACCCACTCGGGATTGATCGAATACAACTCGTGAGACCGCGGCTAGCTGTTTTGCCGCGCCGGCTGAACCAAAAACGTATCCGCGCGAGAGCCAATTAAGAACGAGGGCCCTACGCCGACCGTACAAATAGGAGGACACCTGGCAGATACTGGCGCCGAGTAAGATGGCGCCAGCCGCTAGCAAGCATGTTTCGTATCCAGGGGTGCGCTCGTTCCAAAATATCGCCGCCGCGGCGGCGAGAAAAAGAAAACCAAGAACTGTCGCGCGAGTCGCACCAGCATCTTCGCTCTCCAGGGCAGTACCAGCGCCCTCTATCATAGGCTGTAGAGCTGTCTGAAGCTGCGCCAACGACGAATCGCTATCCGATGTGAGAGCAGTGGCCTCCGCTTCACCTGCCAGAACCTCGGAGCCGGCGTATAGAACATCGCCCTCGTCTCGCACTTTGAAGGCTGGCACTGTGGTCAAGACGCGCTCATCCACTGCCACGCTTCCCCTGTCGATACGCGCATCTACTGATAAGACGTGCCCCGCTCTAATCTCAAGCACGGTGCCGCGTGGAGCATTCGCGCCAATTCGCCTACCAAGGGGGAATAGGTAATCACTATCGAGCCGGCTCAATGCAGCGCCGCGCAGAGCTACCGCACGACCGAAGAGCAGCGTCGCGACAGCGAGCAGCGGAGCAACCACAGCGAGTGTAGAAATCTCCGCCCCGGTTGTTGAGAGAAGAGATAGGGAGCTCGCTGTTACAAGCATCACGCCAGCAAGCGGTACGAGCGAAAGAGCCCGCCGTGAGGACAGCGCCTGCGGCGCCACACGAAAGCTCTCGATTATCACACCGGCAACTGCTATCAGGGTCGATACAATTAGAAATAGCTTACGGGGCTCCTCGCCGTATGCCCCTTGTAGGGTTGCCGCGAATCCAGTCGCGCACAGAAGACACAACCAGCCAGACACGAGCCGTGTGGTGCTCGAAGAGCGCCGAAGTGAATTTGCTTGAATGGAGGCTTCTGGATTTGTAACGGTGGGATCGGCCTGACGATTCTCTGATGCGTTGCTAGTACCCTCACCCTGGCCCACTACCGGGCCGAGAGTCTCTTGGTTCCGCGCAGTTTCAGTCATGCGGCGCCGCCCCCCTCGTTGTAAGTTTTTGACAATTATTTGGACTCGGTATTTCCCTCGGTCGTTGAAGATGCGGCACTCGCTGCGTACTTCTTCTTCAACTTAGAGAGCTTCTTGTCCTCAAACAGGACGTGCTTGCGAGCGATCGGATCGTACTTACGTACCTTAAGCTTAGTCTCGCCCTTACCCTTCTTCTTGTTCTTGCGGTTGGTGTAGAAATAACCGGTGCCCTCTGCTGAAACGAGGAAGAATGTCTCTTTTGCGGCCTTTGCCATAACGAATCCTTACAAGATAATGCGCCCTAAAATTCTCGTCTGTCTTGCGCTCTGGACGCGCGCCTCGTATGGGCGCTGGGACAGAACTCCGATTTGTAGCCCAAAACGGGCGCTGATTCAAGCCTTTGGCTACCATCTCCGACTGATAACTCAGCTAATTTTGCGCCTTAGTTGGCTAACTTAGACGGGGTGCCCACGACAACTGAGATCGCATTACCGCCAAAACCGGCGGTGTTTACAAGGATAGCTCTCGCGGGGCGAGCGGTATTCCTCGGGCCCCGATTGGGGTACGGGAAGCCATCCCAGGGGGTTCCATTGAGGAGCGATTGGGCTAGAGCGAGGCTAATCATGCCGGAGGCCCCGTAGGTGTGGCCGGTGATGTGTTTTGTACTGGCAATCGACACATTCCCCAGGACGCTCCTCACAGCAGTGAGTTCGGCCTCGTCTCCTCTTCTGGAACCGGGCGCGTGAAGGATAGCAAGATCAACTGAGACCCCGTCAGCAAGAGAGCTCAAGGCCTGTCTCATTGACAGCTCAAACGCCGCTCCATCGGTAGAAATCCCGGTAGCCGAGGGGATCTCCTCCATCGACCATCCGATTCCAAGCAGCTCGAGGTCGCCCTCAAGAAGCTCGCCCTCGTATGGCACCAAGAGCGCGGTTCCCGCTCCCTCGCCTAGCGTTACCGAGTTAAGGAGCTGATCGTCGTCGGCGCAGGGACGACACGGCCAAGCGGACCGGCACTCTGAATAGATGCGGAGGGCCTCAAGTTGCGCAATCGTGTAAGGGGTCAAGCACGCCTCTGACCCTCCAAAGAGGGCTGTCTCGGCCATACCCGATAATACAAAGCTGCGCGCCACGAGGAGTGAGTGAAAAGCCGAGGAGCAGGTCATCGAGGTAGCAATCGTGGCCGTCGTCGACGGGACCACGTGGCGCGAGATCAAATCCTGAGCTAGCCAGGACGAGAGCGTGCCCGCTGTCGTACTGGGGGATGTATGCGTTGGCACTCTTCCGGAGGATTCCATTCCCGCCATCGTCTCCTCAAGCATCGCAGTCGCTCCGCGCGAGCTCCCAATTGATACACAACCGATACTAGGCAGTGTTACTGCAGCCTGATCCAATGTTTGGCGCGCGCAAAGGAGCGCAAGATATGCGGTGCGATCGAGCTTCTGGTATCGCGGTTCGGCGGCGAGAGCCCTTACTCTCTCTTCGATATGGCCAGCCAGGGGAAATACAGGAAGCCCCTTAAGCCGTGGCGGCTTTTGGCAAGGAGCGGATTCAGCGCGTAGTGCTGCCGCCCACGCCGATTGAGTATCGCCGATAGCGCTTACCGTTGAGAGTCCACGAATAATAAGACGCGCGCTTGTCGGCTGCGCCCCCCGCGCGCTACTGGCCATGGGCTCTCCGAGGAACGACATCTCCCAAGGTGGCAAAGAGCCCCTCAAGATCACGGCGAGTGTTGTATGCATGCAGACAGATTCTTAAGCGCTCCGAGCCGCTCGGAACCGTTGGTGAGCGGATCGCTCGTACAGCGTAGCCTGCCTCGCTCAGGAGGTGCTCTGCCGCTACAACCAACTCGTTGCCGGGAATGATAATCGCCTGAATCGCAGACTCTGATGGCAAGCACGAAAGCTCAGGAACCCGAGCTCGAAGCTCGCGGAAGTCACTGATTCGTTCGCGCAGCGATTGGCGTGCCTCATCCGCGACTCTCGCTGTGTCGTACGCCAAACGCATCAGTCGGAGCGAGAGCAGATCGGGAGCCGTTGAATAAATAAAGGGCCGAGAGAAATTGATTAGCGCCTCTCGGAGTCTTGCTGGACCAACGACACAGGCTCCTTTATATCCGAGAGCCTTCCCAAAGGTGTGCACCCGCGCGAAGACGCGTGATTGCAGGCCGGTGTCCTGAACGAGCCCGGCGCCCTGGGGCCCATAGATTCCCGTCGCGTGAGCTTCATCCACGACCAGGAACGCTCCGACCTCTTCGCACAGGGCGCAGATCTCATCTAACGGAGCGAAATCACCATCCATCGAATAGAGCGACTCCACTACAATGAAAACCTCTCCACGCGCTGCCTTGATCTTGGCTCGCAGGTCATGAAGATCGTTGTGGCGAAATGAGTATGAACGCGCCGCGCTCATCGATATCCCATCTCGCATCGAGGCGTGCGATAATTCGTCGTAGATTATCGTGTCGTGTCTACCCCCCAGTATCGAGAGCAATCCGAGATTAGCCTCGTATCCTGAGCCAAAGACCAAGGCCGTCTCGCTATCATGAAAAGCGCTAAGGTAGGACTCAAGCTCCTCGTGGGCAGCGGTGGTGCCACTTACAAGGCGTGAGCCTGTCGCTCCGATCTGCTGCGCTGAGAAGGACTCAATTCGAGCCCCCAGAAGACGCGCCACCCCGAGGTAATCGTTGGAGCAGAGGTCTATCGCCCCTTCAAGTATGCGCAGCTCGCGCAGGGCACTCGATTGTTGACGCTTAGACAGAGCATCTTCAAGGTATCTTGGAAAGTGAACGACCATGAATCAAGAGAGTGTCAAATATCGCCCCAGTATGGTATCAAAAAGGCCCAGTATGGTATCAGCAAGCCGCAGTATGCTATCAAAAAGAAGCGTCTAGGGAAAACGAAGAATCCGGTGTTTTATGAGTGTGTTAGAGGAATTTACATGGCGCGGCTTGCTGCAGGACATCTCTGACCCTGAGCTATTTTCAAAAGTAAAACCGGGCGACGCCTGTTATATCGGTTTTGATCCCACCGCGCCTTCGCTCCAGGTAGGCAACCTCGTGATGTTGATTGTTTCGATTCACCTGACCAAGATGGGGCTACGGCCGATCCTCTTGTTTGGTGGTGCCACGGGGATGATCGGAGATCCAGGCGGCCGAAGCGCCGAGAGAAACCTCCTACCCCTTGATCAGGTGGCGGCCAATGTCGCCCTTCAGGAGGCGCAGGCCAAGAGGTTGTGGCAGAACGCTGGATGCACAGCGACGCCCCTTATCGTCAACAACATCGAATGGACACGAGACGTATCGATGCTCACCTTCCTGCGCGATATTGGAAAGCACTTCACTGTGAACTACATGCTCGCCAAAGATTCGGTGAAATCTCGCCTCTCAGGAGATGGAATATCATACACTGAGTTTAGCTATATGCTGCTGCAGGCGTTCGACTTCCTACACCTGTATCAAACCCAGAAGTGCTCCTTGCAGTTCGGCGGTTCTGACCAGTGGGGAAATATCACCGCGGGCTTAGAGCTTATCCGTCGCAAGATACAGGGAGAAGCATACGCCTTCTCTGTTCCTCTGATTACCAATTCAGAGGGTAAGAAGTTTGGAAAGAGCGCTGGTAACGCTGTCTGGCTCGATGCCGCGCTGACGAGTCCCTACAAGTTTCACCAGTTTTGGTTGAATGTTCCAGATAGCGATGTCATTCGCCTTATCAAGGTCTTCACGTTTGAGCCCAAGCACGCAATCGAGCAGATTGAGCGTGATGCCGCCGCCGCGCCCGAAAAGCGTATTGCTCAAAAATTCTTGGCTGATACGCTCTGTACCTTTGTTCACGGAGCCGAGGCAACTCAGCACGCCAAGCGCTGCGCTGAGGTGCTCTTTGGTGGCTCGCAAGAGGGGCTCTCGAGTTCGGAGCTTCTGGAGATCTTTTCTGAGGCGCCGTCGTCAGTGGTCAGTCGCGACCAGATCGATTCGCTCGACATGCTCTCGCTTCTCGCCACAACCGTGGCTAAATCCAAGGGCGAGGCTCGGCGCCTCGTCCAGGGTGGCGGGATTTACGTCGACAATCAACGCCTCGCTGTTGAAACAGCCGCGCTGCGCGATTCCGGTATCCTCGACAAGGGGTTTATCGTTCTTCGTAGTGGAAAGAAGAACTATCACCTGGTGCGTATCGCTGAGTAGCGCGAATGACATTCGCTAAAGGGCAACACGTCTCCGTTCTAAAGCTCAAGCGCTCCGGTACTATCGTTGATTGCCTCGGAGGGAATCGTTACTTGGTAGCGCTGGGTTCTCTCACCGTGTCGTGTTCCACGAGCGAGCTCACTCCGGTATTGGGCTCGCCGGCAACAAGCCCTACTTCAACCAAGGCCTCTGTCACGATTACACCTGTTGTGGCGAAGCCCCCCGCTACGATCGATCTTCATGGACTCACGGTCGCGGAGGCTTCGAGGCGTCTGGAGACGTGGCTAAGTCAGGTCATAGTAGCGGGGCTACACCAAGTAAAGGTGATTCACGGTCTTGGCACCGGACGGCTACAGGAGGCCACTCACAACATTCTGCGCTCTGTTTCAACAGTTCGTTCATTTAGGGTGAACGAGTGGAATCCCGGCGAGACGGATGTCTTCCTTTAGCGGGGCTCCGAGAGAGTGCTGATTATCACCACCTCTTTTAGGGGGTTAGCTGATAACCGATCGCTATCTCACTATTTGGAATAGGCGCAGCATATCAAGGTCGAAGGGGTGGCCAAACTCTTTCAGAAAGGAAGGCAGAGATGCCTGCAGCAACACGTACGCCATCGAGGAAGTGGACGCGAACAGTGATCGTCACCGTGAGCGTCGTAGTTCTATTCGCCGCCACCATTGGGTGGTGTCGAAGTGGTCGAAGTAAGCCCGCCGCTCTAGACTCGGCGTTCACCGAGTACCTGGAGAAGCGAGCTGCATATGATGACTCGGCTAAGAAATTAGCTGATTCGTTCAAGGGTCAAAGCGAAAGACTTGACGCCTTGGAGAAAGAGAACGTTTTCCTTCGTGAGAAACTTGAAGTTATCATGAAGGCCCAACTGGAGTCCGAAGAGCGTTCAAAAAACGCGCGAGCTGTCAGTCAAGAGGTTCAGGATTACCTCAAGAAAAATCCGAAGGAGTGATGTTCCCGAATTTAATTCAACGTATCACAACGGAATGCTCCCGTTGCGTTGAATTAAAGGTTTTTGCGAAAGAGAAGGCCACCCTTTCGCCCTTTTTCATAACCCACTCAAGCTACTGCCTCCTCCGCGACACGCCGCACCGGCTCACCAGGACACGGGGGCTCGCCACGAATGACCCATGGATATCGATTCCCGCACGGTTCCTCTCCGAGCATACGAATCACCTGCGCTGCAGCGTGGAAACCAAGGGTCCCCGTCACATACACGGCGCTCCCGAGTCCATCGTTACAGCTCCGGCGGGGCCCTTGAGTGGCACACACACTGTCGCCTTGTGAGCATTCCTCACGCGGCCCCCTCTGGCGAGGGATGTACACGCAGGGAATATGGAACTTTGCTCTCTCGCCCTTGGGAAAGCCATACTGTTGTCGCAGCTGCTTGCGCACAATCTGCAAAAGTGGATCGTGGATCGTTCGCGCGAGGTCGGTCACAGTCGCTTGGAATGCATCGAGCCGATCGCCCCCAGCGCCCACCGTCACTATAGGCAGTCCACGCCGAACGCACTCGCCAATGAGGTGAGTCTTGTTCTCGTTTCGATCGATCGTGTCCAGCACCACATCAAAGGGTTCAGAGAGGATCGTCTCAGCCGTGGCTAGAGAAAAGAACTTTCGTATCGGCGTCACCCGACACTGAGGATTGATGGCTCGAACTCGCTCAGCAAGAAGATCAACCTTCGAGCGCCCAACCGTGCTGGTGAGGGCATGAATCTGTCGATTTATATTGGTCTCGCACACCTCGTCGAGGTCGACGAGCGTGAGGGCTCCAACCCCACTACGAGCCAGGGCCTCGACACTCCAGGAACCGACACCACCAAGCCCGACAATACACACGGATGCCGCCGCCACTCTGGCGAAGTGTTGCTCTCCTAGTAACTGCTGAGTCCCGCGAAAGGACGGTGTGTCGGTGGTCATATCACGATACTACTACCTCGACGGAAAATTTTAGTCATCTTCGGGGCACCGAGCAACAGGACCCCATCCGTAACATGAGTAAATGTCTCGCGGCTCTAGGCGCGCCGCGAGCTAAGCCCCTGGGAATCGAACGCGAGGCGCTGGCTGCACACCGACCTGAGCTGCCCCTTAGCACGACACTACCTGCCCTAACTAGCGCTATTCTCAACGAAGCCTAAGTACCATAATGTAGCTGGGGGGGATTCCGTTTTTTCAGAGAACAGAGGATGAACGATGCCGATGTAGTTGTCATAGGCGCAGGGCTTACCGGACTGCGAGCTGCCCTCGAGGTGGTTCGTGCCGGACTATCCGTGCTCGTCATTGAGCGTGAGAATGAGGTTGGGGGCCGTGTGCGCACGTCGTCCGAACGGGGGTGTCTACTGGATCACGGCTTTCAAGTGCTCCTCTCGGCATATCCCGAGCTGTCAGGGCTTCCCCCTCTCGAGTCCCTGCGTCTTGCTCCATTCTCCTCCGGCGCGCGGGTGCGCATGAACGGAGAGCAGTACGACATCCTTGATCCTGTGCGTCATCCATGCTCGTTGTTTTCAACGCTGAGAACTCCTATCGCGAGCGTAACAGATCTGGCTCGGCTAGGATTGTTTACACTCGGATTCCCAGTTCACTACGCGAGGGCGCACTATCGAAGTTGTGCCGAGGTTTTAGATCAGTGGCGCTTCTCGCGGCTCTTTCGGTCCGCTTTTCTGGATCCATTCCTTCGGGGAGTTCTCCTGGATCCAAGCCTCTCGAGCGACGTTGGGCTGGCCGCTTTTTACCTGCGCACCTTCGCGCGTGGGCGCGCGACGCTGCCCGCGGCTGGCATGCAGGCGCTGCCGAACCATTTAGCGTCTGCTCTTGGTCGACAACACATCCTACTGAACTCATCGGCAGCCCATCTACGGGCGGATAGAGTCATCCTGACTACCGGCGAGGAGATTCGCGCCCGGCATGTTATCTGCGCCGTTGATGCCTTAAGCGCCGCCGCGCTCGGTGGACCTGAACAGACCACTCCACTGCTAGGAACAGCGACGATATATTTTCTCGCGGAGCGAGCTCCGTATCCCGAACCGATCCTAACACTAAATGGAGATGGTCGAGGTCCGATCAATAATCTGGCTGTTGTTACCAATGTCCAGAGAAGCTACGCTCCCGCGGATAGCGCTCTGATCTCGGTCTCAGTTCTCGGTGACCATGCCCGACGTCCGGACGATCACCTTATTCCCGATGTGCGTGAGCACCTTCACGCTTGGTTTGGGGCCGAGGCAGCTCGCTGGGAGCACCTCAAGACTTTTCGCATAGCGAATGCTCTTCCCGCGCGCCCACGCCTGACGCAGGGCGCTATGACTAAGGACGGTATTATCTTCGCTGGCGACTACCTCTCGTATGGTTCCCACAATGGAGCCCTTCAGGCAGGCAAGGCAGCCGCCTACTGTATTGTTACTGAGTGACCGGCCTGGACCTTCGAAGCACGAATCCGGTCCGTGATGGCAGGTAGATACGCAGTCCTCCGTCAGTAGATGTACTGCGATACCGAAGTCGTCGGTCTAGGCGATCGAAGCCTCCGAAAGCGGCATCATCAGTATCTAGAACTATCTCATACTCGCCCTCAGGAGCGCTAATCAGCCGATCGCTGTATGAGCGCGAGGGATCGAGGTTAAAGACAAAGAGGAGCTCTCCACGCTGAAAGGCCAGCAGCTTGTCATCGACGTGCTCGTGATGTTTGTGCGGCCACTCGTGGGTTAAAACATCAAAGGTCTGATCGAGTCGCATCATGGCGCGATCGAATTCCGCGAGAAACCGATAGCGCAGCTCCGGAGAGTCTCGAAGGCTCCATTGGCGCCGCGCATAATGGTACGACCATCCGTTCCCCTCGCGCGGAAAATCAACCCACTCCGGGTGCCCAAACTCATTTCCCATAAAGGTAAGGTACCCGTGGCCTGATGTGCCAAACGTAAGAAGTCTAACTATTTTATGGAGAGCCATGGCGCGGTCGATCACCACGCTCTCATCACCCACCCGCATCTTCCAGTACATCTCCTGATCAGCGAGCCAAAAAATTATCGACTTGTCACCCACGAGCGCTTGGTCGTGTGATTCGCAATAACCGATCGTCCTCTCCTCGGGTCTCCGCGCCGAAAGCTCGCGCCAGATCTCGGCTACATTCCAATCCTCGTCCCTCGAATGCTTGAGCAGCTTGATCCAATAGTCGGGCACACCCATAGCAAGACGAAAATCAAATCCAGTGCCCTGCAGATCTTGGGGCGTAGCAAGTCCAGGCATTCCGCTCACCTCTTCAGCGATCGTGATCGCGTCCGGGAGCAGCTCATGAATCAGCCGATTGGCGAGATTGAGATACGCCACGGCAT
>JAFMIS010000359.1 GCA_017853915.1 bacterium | reverse complement strand
ATCATACAGACTCTACAATATCTGAGGACTGTGCCGATATGAATTTGTGCCGGGACTTACAAGCCTCCCGGGTTGTGGAGATCGTCTCATTTCACGATACTTGCCCTCGCAACTCCTCGTTGGCATGGTTATT
Source organism: bacterium (assembly GCA_017853915.1). GTDB lineage: Bacteria > Bdellovibrionota_C > UBA2361 > UBA2361 > OMII01 > OMII01. Next base: position 2,681 of record JAFMIS010000359.1, on the reverse strand, counting down.
CATTTTGGAATGATATATACTCACCTTACTATGGTTTCAGAGCGAAAAGATTGGGACGCATTTTTCTCCGGAAGTATCATACGAACCGGCCATCGAGGGATTCCGTTTATACCGGGCCTATTGCTGATCGCCCTTGGAGTCGTGGTTCTTATAGCGCCCCGCCTTGTGTTAGCTGCGATAGCGTTGTGCCTGTTGGCGCTGGGAGCGCTTTTCTGTTACGTCGCCTACAAACTTGTGGCTTTTAAGCGTCAAGTGCAGTCATTAACCAAAAATTTTGAGGCAAGCTTTCACTCGGCGGGTTTTAGCCCAGGCAAGAAGGATATCGACATTACAGAGTTCGAAAGCAAAAAAATTATTTTGCACTGACGCGCTCTTCTGGTCGGATCGCGAGGGATATTCGGGCTAGACGAGCTGATCTCCGCCACCGCCACCGCCGATGACGACCTTACCCTCTTCCTCCAGCTTACGGACGATATCAACGATGCCCTGCTGAGCTTTTTCAACATCTTTAAGTTTCACAGGACCAAGCGCCTCAAGGTCTTCTTTGATCATTTCGGCGGCTCTCTGCGATACGTTTCGATACACGGATTCCTTTAATTCGGCGCCAGCCGTCTTCAGGGCAAGCACTAACTGCTCACGTGGAACATCTTTCAAAACAGCCTGAATACCACGGTCGTCGATCTTTTTGATATCCTCGAATGTAAACATGAGATTGCGAATCGTCTCTGCGAGATCAGGAAACGTCTCCTCAATCTCTGAAATGATGCGCTCCTCGCTGTTCCTATCGATGAAATTGAGAATATCTGCGGCTGATTTCGGTCCTCCGATGTCCTCATCAGCGGAATCTTCGCCGCACAGAGTGGATTGAAGCACCTCTCGGACCTCATCCACTACATCTGCCTTGACCTGACTTAAATTAGAGATGCGGATAAGCACATCGGTTTGAGCCTCTGGTGTCATCTGTTTGAGCACCGCTGCGGCTTGGTCTGGATTCATCGCAGTCATGAGAAACGCTATCGTCTGGGGATGCTCGGCCGATACAAATCCGTAAAGCAACTTTTCCGGAACTCCGCCGATGATAGTTCCAATCGGCTGTTTGATCGTTCCATCAACGTAATCGATCAACGACTGACTTTTTGTTTGATCGAACGCCGATGAAATAACACTCCGAGCAAACTCTCGACCATCGACGAGTACTGTCTCCGTTGCCGTGAGCATCCGATAAAAATCTTTGCCCGTAGCGAATTGTGTCTCTCTATCGACCTCAGAAACATTCAGGAACGCCCTGGAGATGGCTTTTACCTCATCCTCATTGAGGTTCTGCATGACCTGCGCGGCAACATCTTTGCCGAGGCTAAGAAGAGTTAAAGCCGCCTTTTCTGGATTTGTGAGTTCTCTCTGCATGGATTCTGGTCCTTCCTTCAATGAGATAAGATGATGATGCCTGCTAAAAAGTCGCTGGGTAATTTTAGGCTATTGAAACCGGTCGTAGGGGTGTGTCGCTATGGACCGCTAAATATAGCGTAACATACTAATATTACTGGCTTAGAGGCTTTTATGCCTGGTTAAAGTCTCACCGTGGATGGATACCGGGAGAGATCTTGGGCAACTGCCCCCCGTGCTGGTACTCTGGTAAGGATCACCAGCTCGCGTACTACTGCCCTCAAACTATGAACGACTCTCCAGAACTGGCTCTACTCGATGCATGCTTCCTCGAATACGCAGGGCACCATCCTACCGCGATAGCCCCGCTGAGACCTCATGCGTCTGAGCGAAAGATATTCCGTATAACCTCGCACTCAACTCGAGTAATCGGGGTACTAAATCCCAACCGTCCGGAGAACGACGCTTTTGTCCACTTCGCCAAACATTTTGCTGCGTGTGGTCTGCCAGTGCCGGCGATTCACGCCTACTACCCCGAGCGAGGCGTGTATCTCGAAGAAGATCTTGGGGATGAGACCCTCTTTGATTTTGTGGTCTCTGAGCGCTCTCGAACCAACCAAAGTTTTCCCTCAAGCCTCGAACGCGCCTACGAACACGCTCTCGAAATGCTATTACGTTTCCAGATCGAGGCCGCTCGCGGCTTTGATTTTTCTCGATGCTACCCCGAAATTGATTTGCTTCCAGGAACATTCGCCGGCGACTGCTCCTCTTTTGCTCAAGATTTAGTAGTACGACTACTACCACATTTTGACATCGCCAGCCTGACTTCAGATTTCGCCAAGCTGATTGCTTTTCTCGAAGAAGCTCAAAAAGAATTTTTTGTGTACCGGGATTTTCAATCTCGCAACATCATGCGTCGCGATGAAAAGCTGTTTTTCATCGACTTTCAAAGTGGTCGACGGGGACCGCTTCAGTACGATGTAGTCTCTCTCCTCTATCAGGCAAGTACTGCGTTACCGCAGGGCGCCCGGGAACGATTGGCCGAATATTACTGCGCTCACGCCAAGTGCTTTATAAAGTTCGATGTCAGTGCTTTCCAAAAATTTTACTCTGGTTTTATCATCTGTCGCATGTTGCAAGTTTTAGGAGTGTATGGACGCCAGGGGCTGGCGGGCGGAAAAGAATACTTCACCAAGAGCATCCCAGGTGCCCTCACCACCTTGGCTAATGAGTTATCAAGCCAAAAAATACCCGTGTCGCTACCACAACTAACCGCCTGCGCCACCGCACTGCGTGAA
>JAFMIS010000358.1 GCA_017853915.1 bacterium | reverse complement strand
TAGTTCGCAAATTAACCAAAAAAGTTGCTACCGCGCGGTCTCTGAGACAAGCGTGCCCGGGGAGGAGGTGAGGGAGAGGTGGATGATGGAGGGCGTGGATGCATCGCAGATCCGGGCGCGAGCGCAGCCTGCTGAGAGAGCTCTGAGAGCGCATTGGACTTTTGGGATCATGCCGCCTGAGATTGTGCCATCGGCGATGAGGGTGCGGACCTCCTCGGGTGACAGCTGGGGAAGCACAGCCCCGTCCTTCTTTACGCCGGAAACGTCAGTTAGGAAAATGCATGTTTTAGCCCGAAGGGCGCCAGCTATCGCAGCCGCGGCATAGTCAGCATTGAGATTGAGCGCGCTTCCCTTCTCACTCTCGCCGACAGGGGATATGACGGGTATTAAGTTAGCATGTAGGGCTGCCATGATTGGTTGGGTATTTACCCGGGATACTTCCCCCGTGAGGCCGAGATCCTCTCCGCGAGCGCCTTTCATCGGAATTCCCTCCAGCATGTGCGCATCTCGACCAGAAAATCCTAGAGCGGGAGCTCCTGCTCGGGTTATTCGGGAGACGAGGTCCTTGTTGATCAATCCCGACAAGACCATCTCAGTAATCCTCATCGTTTCGGGATCTGTTACTCGAAGCCCATCGATAAATCGGGCTGGCATACCCAGTCGCTCAAGGAGTCGGCTAATTTCTTTGCCCCCGCCATGAACCACTACGATCTTTATTCCTTGTCGACAGAGGTCCGAGATCTCTTGGCAGACGGCTTGGCGGACTTCGTCGCGTTCCATAGCCGCGCCACCGTATTTAATTACGATGATGTTGTGGCTCATGTCTGAGGGCTCCAGGATTGGATCAACTCTATCATGCGGGGTCATATCTTACCTTATCTGGGGGCCCATGTGGGTCATTCTACACCGGGCCTAACGCAGGCATCGTGAGAGCAGAATTGATGGGGAGTCCCCACATAACGTGTAGATTTTGTACGCATTGACCAGCCATGCCTTTCCCTAAGTTGTCGAGAGCTGCCATAGCTACAATTTGGTTTCCCCTTGTGGTTACGTGTATATCGCAAAAATTAGTGCCAATAACATCCACCAGCCGGGGAGGGGCGGGCCTACAACGAATGAATGGAAAATCCTTGTAGTGCTCGGTGAATATGCGGGTTACATCGCCAGGTAGTCGGTTGGTATCGCACGTCATATACGCTGTGATGAAAATTCCCCGCGGTATCGGAATTAAATGTGGCACGAACATCAGGGAATTTCGCGAGGAGAAGGCCTCACCGAGAGCCTGCAGTATCTCCGGCTCGTGCCGATGTTGTAGCGTTTTGTACGCAGTAAAATCCGAGCAGCGACTCGGATGATGCATTGAAGCTTGAGGTTCTCGTCCAGCGCCGGATGTTCCCGTTTTAGCGTCGATCACCACGGCCCCTGCAAAGATTTCATGCTTGAGAGGTAGCAGGGCTAGGATTGCAGCTGTTGCAAGGCAGCCTGGATTCGTCACGTGGCGAGCACCAGGCAGGGTTCCGCCGCGCAGCTCCGGTAACCCATACACAAAGCTCTGGCGAAGCTCGGGAGCGAAGGGCGCTTCCGGATAGAATGCTTCATGAGTGACCTGATCGGTTAATCTGAAATCTCCGGAGAGGTCTACAATATCGGCGTTATCAGGTAGTCCGGCCTCTTGAAGTTGAGAGATTGTAGCGGCCGCCTGACCGCTGGGCATTGCGCAGATCAAAGCTCCGCGCTGGTAGCCATGGCACCACGCAAGCGATGGCGCGCTTTGAAAATTCAGTGAACAAATAGATTCGAGGTGCGAGTGGACAGAGGATATCGGTTTTCCGGCATGACTTCGGGACACAACCTCCACTACTTCGATATCAGGATGACTATTGAGAAATCGCAACAACTCGCCGGCGCCGTAACCGCTTCCGCCTATTATCGAGACTCCAAAACGCTTTCGCACGACCCTCCTCCCTGTCCGCGTGAGCAGCCCTGTCGAATCAACCCGTTAGGTGTACGGCAACGTCGGGCTCCCGCTTGCATCTTATTACGATATGTTCGTGCATTTAGCTAGAACTGTCGTGGTTAGGCCGACTCTCGAGGGGTTTTGCGTCTGGAAAAGCCGTCGCAGGGCTTTAGAGAGCAGAGCTTAAATGCCCAAAAAAAACCAAATTTTTGGGCGGTTTTGACGGTAGAGAGTCTGATCGCACTTTTTTCGAAAAAAAAGTCCTCAGATTCGAAAAAAATGGGCGGAGCTGCCGAAGCTTCCTTAACGGGGATGGATGGTCCAAGAGAGGGCAGTAGGCCCCCTTCTAGGTAGTACGGTAATTGCGTAGGACGATAGCGAGTGAGGTCGTATGGGAAATCTCCGAAGTGGTGGTATCAAAAAAGCAAAGCACCGAAAACTAGCTGGTTCGTACAGCGATGCAGAAGTTTTAGATTCTTCTGAATGGAATTGGGGAGGCGATATGACTATGAGATCCGTAAATCCGAGTCAAAACTCAGTGCTTGTCGTCGATGATGATCCTGAGCAACTAAAGTTTCTCAGTAAAATCATAGAGCGCGCGGGATACAAAGTTATTAAGTCTGAATCAGCTACTGAAGCACTGGGGGTGTTAGAGGGGCGCCCCGTGGATGTCATAGTGTCCGATTACAAAATGCCCGAAATGAACGGCTTCGAGTTCCTCCAGGCGGTTCGTGGCATCGATGGGGACGGGAAATGGTGTGCTGCTGACGTGCCGGTCATTATGCTTACGGCCTGTGGCGACGACCTAGAGTTCGTGGCTCTTGAGCGCGGAGCCGATATGTTCTGCGAAAAGTTTAGAGCTGATAGCTTGTTAGTAAAGCAGATT
>JAFMIS010000357.1 GCA_017853915.1 bacterium | reverse complement strand
ACCCGCAAAATGCTCTTCCGTATGAGCTATACGGCGACTCCGAGCGACCCGATATCGTGCTTGGTACGGATACTTTTCACACTCCTCAAGCGGTCATTGCGTTGATCGAGGACGTTGTGCAAAAGGCTGGGTATTCTTTCGGATTAGACAGGCCGTTTGCTGGAACATATGTTCCCCTGCCCATGTACAAGGATCCTCGTGTCGTTGCGTTTATGCTTGAAATCAATCGAGGTGCTTATATGAACGAGGCCTCTACGGCGAAGCACGAGGGGTTCGCAAAAATAGAGGCGGTGATTGGGCACATAGTTGAGCAACTACAAGATATCGTGGCATAGGTCGTGGTGACGATGTCGTGTTGGGTCTCACCAGGGCCGTTCGGAATAAAAGCGCTCGCTGAATTATTTGAAGTGCCTATTTCGCTGGCACATCTGCCAAAAGCAAAGCGGTCAAGCAGCGAATCGGTGGGCCTGGGCTTCACTGTGCCGCTGTTCTGCGCCTTTTCGGTTGGAAATGGTGGGTGAGAGTGTGAATCTATGCTCGGTGCGGGATAGCAGGCTGTTCCTCAGATGTAGGACAGATAAACCCCGTAGCTTAGTTGATGGGATATCTTCAAATATACTCGGGTGCTTCCAGCTGCTTCAGATGCCAGCTCAGGCCGCGCGGATATCGTCAGAGATGGCTAATCCGGTGCTTGTCGCTCTGCGTGCCTCAGACGAGGGTAGAGAAGAGATGGTTTCAAGAACTTGCTCCGAAGTATGGTTGTTCGTGATAGCTTCCCCCGCCGCGGCTTCAATCAGTTCGACCATAGGCTCATCGCGTCGATAGGCAGCTATGAGGATAGTCGTGCAGATGGCGCAGACCAAATTGAGCGACGCTGTCATAACAATTGGTAGCCCGACCCCATTGTTGAGAAACATGGAGATCGGATACACCAATGCGAGCACAGAACCAAAAGTCCAGATGACCTGAGCCGCGAGAGAAACATCTTCGCTCGATTTGTTGCGTATCATCGTCAGCCAGTGGGGAATGTAGGCCGCGAGCGATATCGGGAATACGCACATCTGCGCGATAGCGGCTGGATCTACTGAAGTGTCAAACATAGCGATGGTGTCCTCATTACCGGTTCCGCCGCAGCAATCAGGATGCTTCAGCAATTTATTCGTGACCATCACAATTACGAAAAACTCTTAGCCGAGGTGCCTCATCACATAGTATCGGCGGACGAGCCTACCCACTGGGATACATGGAGTAGAATCCGCCCAGCAGAAGGTGGTGGAAAATTAGCTGATATAACCGATTGAATCTTCGCGACCTTAATGACGATCGTCTGGTGCACGATGTAAATACGTAGATGATGCCCCGACCGAGCGACATCCGCCTCGCGGTAGTTGGCTATTAGGTTAGATCTTTTCAGATAAGCTTGCTATTCGCGAGAGCACCGGGCTTCGAACGCGCCGCTCGGTCGTTATCAGATACATCTTCGCCATAGGCTCCGGGATTCTTCCGACTACAGCGCAGCGATATTCACGACACACCTCACGCTCCACAAGAGTTGGGATCGGGAATATGCCGTGTCCATGCATTCCGAATAGCTTCATCAGCGCGCTGTCCTGAAACTCGGCGCCCAAAGTAGGGGAGAGTCCCTGGTGGGCGAACCAATGGTCAAGGTGAGCTCGAACAGCAGATGTTGAGGAGGGAAGCAGGACAGGGGTTGATTCAAGCAGCTTACGGAGTGGTTTTTTCTGACGACCAACTCGCTCCCGTGCCATTAAGAATGAGATCCCGCTTTCGCCAAGTAGATGGTTGTATGCGCGTACATTAATGGAGGGAGGTATGGGGCAGTCAGACAGAAGCGCATCAACGACGTGTATGCTGAGGTCTGCTAAGAGGCGCTCAGCGCTGTCAGCGACGATATGCAATTGCAGCTGCTCCTTAGTAGTCAGCATGGGCTCTAATAACTTATACACCAGAACCTTTGGGAGTGTGTCAGCTACTCCAATGCGCAATCGGTGTGGCTTTCCAAGGGTGCGCCCCTCCAGAAGTTGATGCATCTCTCCACCGAGCTCGAACATCTGTTGCGCATAGCGGAATGCGATCGCTCCCGCCTGAGTCAAGCAGAGCGAGCGCCCTCGTCGCTCGTAGAGCTGCTCACCCATCTCCGTTTCGAGAGATTTGAGTTGTGCGCTTACAGTAGACTGCGCAAGCCCAAGCTCCGAACCGGCTTTCGATACGGAGCCAAGGTGGGCGACACGCCAAAAATAGTAGAGGTGGTTGTAGTTGATGTTCCGCATAGTGCCCCGACAGAAAACAAGTATCGCTTTTATCGATACAGATTCGCAACATCTTCGACCCAAGAGATAGTACAATGGCTGGTGAGGCAGGTCTTGGTCAGAGCGCCAATTAGTGTATAGCGCGCACCACGGCATTCGGCCGTGGGGCTAAACGGTATCGATCAAGTATGTTGCGGTCTGAATGATGGCCACGTGGCACACGATACAGGAATGTGGAGGGCTCCTGGACTGAGTGCGACATGTCTTAGGGTAGGTACTTAACTTGATTGGGCGAGCCCGCGCCTAGTTCGAGTGGTGATGAAATTATTCTCTAATTGTTTGTTAGTTATAGCTTACCTTGAGCAAGATGAATGGCCGTATCCTATGGACCAGCCCCCGGGACCATCATTAAGCAACGCGACCGACTGCAATTTTCTTGGTCTGTAAGCCTTAGGCCATCCACATAGCAGATTGGTTTCGTCTCTATGTGTGAAGCGATCGCAGCGAACTTAAAATAAGGATGCTCCGTCAATAATTGCATCTAAATCGAAAGGATCCTTTGCGCTTCCCAGAGCCGATAGAA
>JAFMIS010000356.1 GCA_017853915.1 bacterium | reverse complement strand
CGGGTACTCTGCCGAGTGATTGGATCTCTCTCTGGCTCATTCTCGCGATCAGTTTCATGCTGGCAGGTTGGTTTATGTGCAACCGCTTGAGTGCCAGGCGATTTCTGGGATTTTTATTCGCGCTATCTATCGCATACTACGCTGGGCTCATGATTCCCCGCGGTGGTTCGCCAGAGATGCCAATATATCTCCTCCAGCCGTACTATCTTCAAAGCACGCTTCAGATCGGCGCTGTGGCAGGAGTCACTTTGTTCGTCGTTTTCTCATCCCTAATCGTACACGCGGCGCCGCGCGTGATTAGCTACGTACTTAGCGCCCTGCTGATATCGTGTGTGAGCTTTCTCTCCTTACCGCCGTCGGGGGCCAACAGCTCGTTTAATACATCTAGTCGCGCTAACTATTGCGGCAGTCTTGGATGCGCCTCCGCCTCAGATCATGCAGCGATCGATTTCATAAAGGCGTTCGGGGCTAATATTATTAACACTTATCCTAATCTTACATATCAGTCCGCGCCTAAGATTTTAATACTCGGCCATCCGACTGCACTTGGGGGAGAAAAGTGGGTTTTTCCGTATGGAGCCAGTCGCCTCGTACCATTAGAATCACCCCTCCCTGTCGCCTTCTTCTATGGAAGAGGATATCCCGCCTGGGATTTCGATAATTACCTCCGACATGTGTGTAGCAGATTCGATATGGACTGGATGCGCCGTCACAACATTCGATACCTCTTCCTGCCATCATCAGGCGGGGGCTGTTTGAGAGGCAGACAATCAGTCATCGCTTCCTCTACTGTCTTATTTGAGCAGGGTGGCGCGCGATTTTTAAAACTTTTTTAGCGCCTCAAGCCATCAAAGCTCGCAGTTGGGAAACCACGCGCGGCACTCCCTCCGAAGCGGCGGAAGCGATAACATGAAAGCTCTCGTCCGCTAACCCACTGGGTGATGGATCAATAAAAAACTTCGTTGATTCATATGGCACATAATCAACCAGACTTGCCGCCGGGTACACCTCAAGCGATGTACCCACCACGATGAAAAAATCGGCGGTTTTGGCCACGCTGATCGCCTCCTCCATCTTGGGCACTGGCTCTCCGAACCACACCACATGTGGTCGCAACTGAGATCCTTTTGCACACGTGTCGCCGATGGAGATATCGCCCACACATGGATACAATAGTCGCTCATCAAGGGAGCTTCGAGCCTTCATGATCTCACCGTGCAGGTGTACTACATCTGAGCTGCCGGCCCGTTCATGCAGGTCATCAATGTTTTGGGTTATGATGGTGACCTTGAAGACATCCTCGAGCTCCCTGAGCGCGCGGTGCGCGTCGTTCGGCTCGGCGCGCCTAATATCTCTTCGCCTCTCGTTATAGAAACGCAAAACCCGCGCGCGATCTCGCTGCCAGGCTTCAGGAGTCGCGACGTCCTTGACCGAAACACCCTCCCACAATCCACCACCACCACGAAATGTGCCGAGTCCGCTCTCAGCGCTGATTCCGGCACCCGATAAAACAACAACGTGGCGGTCTTTCATGCGATGGCATGCCTCTCTACGCTAGGCCACCGTCACGTCTTTGCACAGGTACACATTCTGGATGGCGTTGAGAATCGCTACGCCGTCCTTCATCGGTTTCTGAAATGCCTTGCGTCCTGAGATGAGTCCCATTCCACCAGCGCGCTTATTTATCACCGCTGTTTTGACCGCTTCACTTAGATCATTACTACCTGATCCACCGCCCGAATTGATCAAGCCAATTCGCCCCATGTAGCAATTAGCGACCTGATAGCGCGTCCGATCGATCACATGGTCTGATGTAAGCTCCGTATACATGCGCTCATCAAGCTTTCCATACGATGAGGACCCCGTATTGAGGGCCTTAAATCCGCCGTTACACTCCGGCAACTTCTGCTTCACAATATCAGCCTCGATCGTAGCGCCGAGGTGGTTGCCCTGACCGGTAAGATCAGCAGCAACCTCATGGTTGACACTGCCAACTTTGAACGCGGCATTTCTCAAATAGCACCACAAGATTGTGGCCATTCCAAGGGAATGGGCCTCAGAGAAGGCTTTGGAAACTTCAACGATCTGTCGGGTAGACTCGGGCGATCCAAAATAAATCGTCGCCCCAATCGCTACGCAACCCTGGTTCCACGCGTCTCTAACCTGCGCGAACATCACTTGATCGCTTCGGTTAGGATACGAGAGGAGCTCGTTGTGATTAATCTTCAAGATGAAAGGAATTCGATGGGCATATTTTCGGGAAAGAAGTCCTAGTCCTCCGAAAGTAGTGGCGACGGCGTTACATCCACCCTCAATCGCTAGCTTAACGATGTTCTCTGGGTCAAAATACTGCGGATTCTTAGCGAACGACGCGCCAGCAGAGTGTTCAATTCCTTGATCCACCGGCAAGATTGAGAGATATCCCGTTCCTTTCAATCGACCGTTGTCATACAAGGCCTGAATAGAGCGCAGAACCTGAACATTTCTATCACTCTGCGCCCAGATTCGTTCAACGAAATCTGCTCCCGGCAGCGCCAGTTGAGAGGCGGGAATACCTTTACATGTATGCCCCAAGAGGCTCTTCGCCTCATTACCCAATAACTCCTCAATCTGACTGATATTCATAACCCTGCCTCCAAAAATCACCTTGGACTATAGGAGACCATGCCCATGGGGAGCAAGAGGAGGGGGCTTTTTAGCAAGATGGTTAATAGTTACAGAGAGGTAATAGAGAGATGGTCGTTTCGTGAGTCGCCTTGATTAATAGCCCCCAATAGATTGGAGGGGGCCCGGATCGGGCGCCTAAATGTCGCGAATTATCATCAACATTTTTGGTTTACGTTACATCCGGCGGCCGGACCGGCC
>JAFMIS010000355.1 GCA_017853915.1 bacterium | reverse complement strand
ACTCGTATGCCTGCCTAAAGGTGGGTCGCCTCCCTGATTTTAACTGCGATGGGGTTGCCACTGTGGTGGTTATCGGCGACAGCCTGGTCTACGGTATCGGAGATTCAAAGAATGATAATAGTGGAGGATACATTCTCCGAGCTCAAGCTAGCATGCATGAAGCGACTATTGTAAACCAAGGAGTTCCAGGACTTAGAACCGTGCCGATGATTCGCTCGCTGAATCGAGCGTTTGCTAAAGGCGAGTCGTCTCAAACTGCGAAGAATTTAATCGCGGCGGATCTGGTCGTTTTCGATGTCGGTAGAAACGACTTCTGGTTAAAGGAACCAGCCTCCAAGACTCTGCGCAACATCAACCGAGCACGTGCAATCATAGAGAGAGAAGTGGAGAAGGCCTCTGGCTTTGCCCCTCTCGTAACGACAGCGGTCTTGATGTTTCCGAATCGAGGCTCTCAGGGACCTTGGATTAAGGAGCTTGATGAACTGATCGAGAATTCATCATCGAGCGAACATCCAGCGGATCTTCGCTTCGATACTGTGAGCAAACGCCTCCTCTCATCGGACAACATTCATCCAACCCCCAAAGGCTATGCGGCTATGGCGAAAGTATTTGTCGATTATCTCCTCTCGGAATACCCCAAGTACACATCAATTCTACGACTCGATAAAGATGAGGATGGTCTCTACGATATCTTTGAGGGGGTTCGCTACGGCACGGATCCAAACAATCCTGACTCTGACGGAGATGGCATCAAGGATGGCTCGGATCCGACGCCAGTAGGATAACGAATCGTATCAGGTGCACCGTTATCCCGCGCGTCCTAGGCGCGCTAGTCCACTCATGACCCCAAACGCTGCCTGAAGATCTTTCTCAGCGATAACTACCGTCATCTCGGTGTAGGTAGAAACAACCTCAACGATGTTAATTCGGTTGAGCGCTAAAGGACGAAGCAGGGCGAATATCGTATTGGGCACATGCAAATACCGCTCAGAGAAACGCAGCGTGAGACTGGCCAAATCTCCCGCTATGAGCGTCGGCTTCTCCCCCTTAAAGACCCTCAGCAGCTCTTCTTGAAGCTCCGCCGGCAAGATCAGGGATATCTCGCGTATCCCGGATGTGACGGTGAGAACATCGGCTTCGACCAAGCGGGGATTTTCGTACAGTCCGCGCAGCTTAACTTTATTGGCGCGAGATGTAGCAAAAGTGACTTCGACCAGCGAGGAGCGCGTGGAGATACTTTCGAGCCGCACATGCGGAGTGATCCTGTGTTTTTTACGCGCTTCAATCTCATAGCGACACAGCGCGACTACTATTGATCCAACGGACACCTCTCGTTTCGCGCGCCTCTGCACCTCAGACTGGATCCGTTTCGCATACGCTGAAAAATTGAGATACCCCTCCGCCATCGCTGTCAGCGCGACCTCCGACTCATCGATTACTTCCCGAACAAATGACGACACAGGCTTCATATGCGTAATAAATATTACAGTTTGTTACGGTTTTTGAAATAGCCTCTGAGGTGAGACCACCCCTTCATAACCCGGGCGTAGGAAAGATCCTTCACCCTCCTGGCATTTAGGGCTAAGCTCCGCGAGGTTGTGCTAACTCTTGAGGCTCCTATGGCGGTTCGATTCCAAGGTCAACTCTACTTGGTCTTCTCGGTCGTGTGTCTATTTTTTGGAGGCTGCAGCTTACTCATGCGACAAGCGCCACATCTCGACTCCACTCCATCAATCTCCAGCAGGCTCTTCGGAGTTCTTAGCAACGGCGAGCCCGTAACAGAGTTTACCCTCTCAAGTGGCCGCGAATTGAAAGTCTCTATTCTCACCTGGGGGGGCATTATTCGCTCGATAGAGGCTCCCGGTCGGGACGGCACAACAGCTGATATAACTCTCGGGTATGACTCCCTGCCCCCCTACGAAAGCCGCCATCCTTACTTCGGTACTATTACGGGACGTTTTGCGAATAGAATCGCGCAGGGTCACTTTATTCTCGATGGTGAAAGCTACAAGCTTGCCACCAATAATGGCCCCAATCACCTTCACGGCGGAATCAATGGATTCGATCGAAAAAATTGGAGCGCTTCAACTGAGAACTTCCCCGATTCAGTGGCTCTCATTCTGAACGCCTCAAGCCCAGATGGAGACGAGGGCTATCCTGGGGCCGTCTCAATTCAGGTGCGCTATACCCTAGACACTAACAACGCTCTGCGGATCGACTATAGAGCCACAACCACTAAAGCGACTCCGATTAACCTCACAAGTCATGGATATTTTAATTTGGCGGGTCATGACTCTGGAGATGTGCTGAATCACCACCTTCAGATCTTCGCGGATTCCTACCTCCCGGTGGATGAAACCCTTATTCCGACCGGTGCAATCACGCCCGTTCAGGGCTCCCCGTTTGACTTTACTACACCTCACCCAATCGGCTCGCGCATTAAGGATGTGGGCATCGGGTACGATCATAACTTTGTGCTCTCTAGCCATGCTCGCAATCCTCTCCAACGCGCAGCCTATGCTTGGGATCCCGAATCTGGTCGCTCACTTGAATTGTGGACCACGCAGCCAGGGGTCCAGTTGTACACCGGGAACTACCTCACCGAGAGTGAGGTCGGAAAAGGTGGTGCTCACTACCAGAAACACGCCGGATTTTGCTTAGAAGCTCAGGGCTTTCCTGACGCCATCAATCAGCCTCAGTTCCCATCATCAATTCTTCGACCAGGGGAAACCTATGCCCACACCACGGTGATGCGATTCGGGGTTCACTGATCTACAGCCCGCGCGCGGCCCTGGAATCAGGAGTTATGCTTTTTTTATCAAAGCAGCCAGCTTGGCTTTAACCGCGGCTCCGGTGAACCCGAACTTATCCGCAAG
>JAFMIS010000354.1 GCA_017853915.1 bacterium | reverse complement strand
GCTCTCGTTACCCCTTTTTCGAAGGACAGTAGCCGCGTTGACTTCGACTCATTAGGGCAACTGCTTGAGTTCCAAATTAAGGCTGGTATTCAAGGGGTGGTGGTATGTGGATCCACGGGAGAGGCAGCGACTCTGACCGATGATGAGTATATCGCGGTCGTTCGTTTTGTTCGCGAGAGCACCCGGGGAAAGCTGCCGTGTGTGGCCGGGATTTCGGTCAGCGCTACGACTCGGGCTGGCGAGATTGCTCGTAGCGTTGAAGAGCTCGGATGCGATGGGGTGTTACTGGCGACGCCACCGTACAATAAACCTTCGCAGGCTGGACTTCTTGAGCACTTCCGCTCAGTTCATCGCGCTACGAGCCTTCCAATTATAGCCTACAACATCCCGGGAAGAAGTGGGGTCGCGATAGCTCCAGCGACGTTGGGTATGCTTAGTCGCGAGGGTCTCGTGGTAGGAATTAAGGAGTCTTCAGGATCGGTCGACGCGCTTGCTGATACGATGACGACGATTAGGCCTGATTGTCAGGTCGTATCAGGAGACGATTCTCTTACTCTAGCTGTTCTGGCGTATGGGGGCGTTGGCGCGATCTCAGCGTGCGCAAACGTTCTGCCGCAACAGAGTGTCGCATTGTGTCACGCGTGGCATGCTGGCGAGCCAGGGGAGGCAAAGAGAATTCAACTTGAGATGCTCCCAAAAATAAGAGCGCTCTTTGTGGAGTCGAATCCGGTTCCGGTAAAGACGGTGCTCGCGCTGCGCGGAATTATTTCGAACGCGACGACGCGGCTGCCCCTGGTTGAGCTCTCGACGTCGAGTCTGGAGAAGGTTCGGAGTGAGTTCGGAGTATGATACGGATTGGAGTCGTAGGAGCTTCGGGTAGGACGGGAAGGTTCGTGCTGCAGGCGCTGCGTGAAAGCGACTCGTGTGTTCTGCAGGCAGCGGTCGTTTCCCCTCGCTCGCCTCAACGTGGACACGTCGTTGAGGGTTCCGCGGTAGTGTACAGCGACTCGCTTGAAGCGCTGCGCTCGTGCGATGTCGTGATTGAGTTTTCTAATCCAACAGTCTCTGTGTCGGTTGCTCAACAGTGCGCTGAATGGGGCATCCCAGCTCTTCTCGCCTCCACAGGGCATTCCCGTGAGCAGATGGTGGATATTAAGCAGTGCGCTGAGCGGGTGGCGGTCGGGCTTGCGTCAAATACCTCGTTGGGTGCCGCTGTTCTTTCAGTCTTGGCCCGGCAAGCGAAGCAGCTCCTTGGTCCTGCTTTTGATATCGAAGTGATGGAGATTCATCATAAGATGAAGAAAGACGCTCCATCGGGAACCGCGAGATCTCTTATCCAGGAGATTGAAGATGGCTCTCAGGTCGTCTTCGGTCGCGAGGGTACGCGCGCGGAGGGTGAGATCGGCGTAGTGTCCCTGCGGGGCGGGGATGTGGTCGGTGACCATACGGTATATTTCCTGGGTCACGGAGAGAGGATTGAGCTTTCGCATCGTGTTTCAACCCGGGAGGTCTTTGGCCGGGGTGCACTCGCCTTGGCGGCAAGTTTAGTGGGTAGGCCGTCAGGGTGCTATTCGGCAGAGGACCTTCTGCCCGAGTCTAAAACGTCTAAGACATGACATCCACAGTGGCTTCTGAAGTGGCTTCCGATGGAATGAGCCCACAGTGCGTTTAGAGGGTTAGGGGACGCGAGGCAGGGGGAGTAGAAACTTTTAACCCCCTGAAAATAGTGCGTTGCGTTTTGGTATTCTGCCTGTTATAAGCCGAAAATAGAGTTATAGAACAGCATTGCGAGTCTAAATCCCTCAGCGGCTGTCACGTTAGTCCGGCCGAAAACGAATCCGGACAAGTTCGTGAAAACAGACGTTTAGAGGTTCTGGGGGGAGTTCGCAAACGCCGAGTTGAGTTTAAGGGGCCGTTGGAGAGGTTTGCGCCGGCGGTTCAGAGCCAAAAGTAGATTAAGCGGTAATTCAAAGTAGGGGACGTCACGGTATGAAGCGCGAGAAATCCAATTACATGATCCAGTCAGTTTCTCATGCTCTCGATGTAATCGAAGAGCTGTGCAAGGCGAATGGAGAAGTTGGAGTAACTGAGCTGTCAAAGCGCTTGAAGTTGCATAAGAACAATGTGTTCCGACTGCTAGCGACACTTGAGCTCCGTGGTTATGTTGATCAGAACAAGGAGACTGAGGATTACCGGCTTGGTGTGAAGGCCCTTCAGATGGGCCAGTCGTACCTCTCGCAGAGTACTCTTGTAGGACGGGGGACCCCAATCCTGAAGACTCTCTCGGACGCGATCGGAGAGACGGTAAGTCTCGTTACTCTTCAAGCTGGAAATGTGCAGTTTCCGATCAGTATTGAGTCAAAGCGCCCTGTTAAGGTCGCTCCGCGACTGGCGGTTTCGTATCCGGCTAAGCTTAACGCGGCGGGTCGACTTCTCACAGCGCAGCTTCCTGATACAACCCTTACGGAGGTTCTTGCGGCCAATACCGTTCAAGACGCCGCGATTCGCTCTCAGTTGCAGGAGCTTCGCACTTCGGGACAGATTATCGACCGCGGAGCGATCGAGGCCGATGTGATATCGATTGCTCGAGTAGTGCGTGGAAATAACAACGAGGTAGTCGGGGCGATAGAGGTTCTCGTGCCTCAGTATCGAGCTAAGATCGATGCCCTCGTGCCCAAGATTGATGAGGCTGCTACGCAGCTTTCCACCGCGCTTGGCGCGGCTCGCACGGGTCTCACCGCTACTTTAGAAAAGGAAGTGGTTCCGACCCAGACAACACAGACACAGATCCCAACGGTTCCAGGTTCAACAACAACAACTGGGACTCAGATCTCGGCGAGAACAACGAAGTAGTTGTAGTTCTCTGTGTGTTACGAGA
>JAFMIS010000030.1 GCA_017853915.1 bacterium | reverse complement strand
ACCACCGTATGCATACGCATCTCGACGGTAGTAGTTGTTGTAGCCGTATCCGCAGTTACCGCGCCCAAATGTGAAGGACACATAGGGAGCGATACTACAGGACACCGGCTGCGGAGCCACATAACTCGGAGCCGCGCATACCACCGGGGCGGCATACACGACCGGAGCTTGTGGAACCACCACGGTCTGAACGGGTGCGCTTTGATACACAACCGTCTGAACCGGGGCGGGCTGCACGTAATAAACCGGCTGCTGAATGACAACCGGTCTCGGCGCGCAGTATGTGGGGCGGGGCTGACACCCTCCGACCCCAAAGCCAAACGAAACTGAAACCTGAGCCGAAGCCGAGGAGACAAGTCCGATGGCTGCTAACACAACGACTAATGTTCTCAAGAGGTTTTCACCTCCTTTCTACATCGCGCCAGACGCGAGCTCACTGGAGCCCACATTTCCAACGTAGCGATGTCCACACATGCCTTGAAGAGCATGTTTAGACATCGCTACGAGTAGTCGCGGTATTCATCATGTCACTGCGTATGCAGCTCGACATATTTGATACACGTACCGACTGTGGACAAAACCTCTTAGAGCGTAGCTCTCTACCCCTATTCTTCGTTGAGTTGAGTCTATTCCGGCTCTTTTGAAGAGTCTATTAGATCGTGGGATAACAGGCCGAAATGGTCTGAAATGTGGCTTTTTGGCGCTCTTGGGAAGCTGAGTTTAGGGGTTGAAGTATGGGCAGCTATGGCCTAGACCCGTTCGCCGGTCAAACCAATGGCGCAGGGTGCATCAGACTCATAACGCTTACAGCTAAGAGCACCCAAGCGCTTCCCACTGACCGGTCAGAAGGCAGCACGTGGCCCGGGTACAATCTGTACTACGTCAACGACGAAAATCCCTCATTGTCATCGGCTGTATAAGGTCTAACGAAAGGGATAATTATCAATCTTGTGTATCCTGACCGACGGTATAACTGTGACATGTGCTAATCCTCGGTCCACTCCCATCATCAACCGGTCGACGTGAGCATTAATTTCAAATGAATGTTTGCAAAAGATGGTAACTTCAAAATCCCAGGGACCCACAAGCTCGACAAAAGTGACAATAAAAGAGAGCTGTTGCGAGTTTTTTAGAATCTGCTCTCGTACGCGCACGAGATCGGATGCTTTTACCCTTACCGTGAACCTGTGTATATCCAACGCATGTTCAGGGACGGCATAACGTGGCTCCATCAAGACTCCGGATTTGATTAGTCTCGCACGGCGATATTCAACGGTCGATGCCGCGATACCAGTTGCTCTGCTTATTTCCGCGATTGATTGGCAGTTCTTTTCGCTAATACATTTTAGAATTCGGTGATCTAAAGTATCGATAGATACCGCCCTGCTTAAACGCTGGAATTTATAACCAGAGGGTTTCATGTCGCTGCTACATGAGACTCCAAAGCCACGAAAAGACGTGACAACCGAAAAAGTCCTGTCATGCATGTGTATAGAAGCAGTCAAAAGCTCATTGAGTATATCTTGCGCCTCGGATAATTCCTTCACCCAAAAGCAGAATGCAAGTTCAGCTGCGTGCTCTCGAACAAAACATACTCGTTGATTTTTTATAAGTGTGCTAATGAACTGACGAGATCCCTTTTCTGAAAATAAAAAACTAGACAGGGTGAATTGACACTCTGTGTAGCCCAACGCAGCGGTATTTATCGGTGTGTATGGTACAATTATTCCCGACCGCCGAAGCACATCGATGCAGCGTCGAATGACGTGAGGTCGAAGGGATAACAGCTTGGCGATATCCGACACAGAAAGTAGCGCAGAGTCCTGTAGCAGGGACAGGACTTGAGATTCTCTATCTCCAATTTTCAATTTGCGAGAAGTTATCAAGTATTCGCTCTTGAAATGTGTCTAATGTCTCAGTCGCTGTGACAAAACATTCATCTGTAGTATTCAACGCGGCTTATGCCCTTCCCTCATGAGGGACGGGCACCACCGCTGATAATAAATGCACCCGTGTCATACACGATCAACGCTTATCACAGGCCAGTATCAGGTTAATAGTATGGAACGCGACTCAGAAACGTTCAATCGCAAAAACAGAGCTCTGCTGCCCCCGCGGGAGACACAAAGACGACGAGGGTTTTAAAATTGATGCGGGCTTTTCGAATCAATCCCCTCCGCGCAAGACTAACTGGAAATTTAACCGTGGGAAGCCCTCTTGATTCATCGACGACAGTCTCTACTTGTCCCTCAAGAAGTGTATCTCTGCTACGGAGCTCCGCACAGGAAAGTATCGCTCCAAGAATGAAGAGGCGCTACTTTCAACCATATGATGTTTCCCGAAAGACAAACCATCAAGAGCTGCTCATGAGGATTATTGACGCGGGGCTTTTTCCGGTATCTCAATCGAGGTTCGCACTACAGAATTACCCCTATGCCTTTTCCGAACAGGAGAGGATCTAGCCCGTCTCTTTCAGCTAAAGCGCTGACTTCCGTTGATCCTTATTTGGACAGACGGCACTGCCAGGGGAATACTCTCTATGGATTTGGCAAATAGTGATAGTAGCGGTCGCCAATGTCTGTGATTGAGCTGGCGGGGGTATCAAAGTAGCCGCAGCGATGAGTAATCGCACGGCCTAGTAATGAGTCAGGGCAAGGTAATGCATAGACGACCTCGATCCTTGGGGGTCTAATCGCGGGTGAGGAGTTTAAAAAGAGCGTAGAAGGGGAAATGTGAAGGACTTAGGCAATTTCCAATCCCCGAAGAGGGGCGCATGTGGTAGCCGCAATCTGTTCGGGGTCGATGCAGTGAAACCTGGCTTACTGTTACGCGCTGTTTATGTGAATCGGGTAGTTGCTAAGTTATTCCCTACGGCATTTCCTACATTATCGTTCGGTTGCGTTGTCTTGTAACGAGAAGGATATCATAGCCATGACCTCATCCGGTAACGTTTCTCGCTCGAAGTGGCCTTCGTTCGCGTAGAACAGACCAACAGCGCCGCATTGCTTCACAAAAAGAGAGGAGTACTCGTGGTGAGTCCACGGATCATCGAATGAGGATACCGCAAAGAGTCGTTTTATCTTTCGGATCTTTGTCGGATCAATCGCCGGAACCAGAAACGTATTTAGTTCAGCCTGGTCCTTCGGGCCGAACGAGCTACCAATCACAAAAAGTGCTTTTAGGTCTATGAGATCTTGAGTAACGAGACTCATCGCGAGTGTGCCACCAAGGCTGTGGCACACGGCGAGGTCGACCGATCCACGCGAGCACCACTCTTGGGTCGCGTCCACCCACGAGGAGAGGTTCGGTTTATCTGACATTGGAAGGGAGGGACAAAAAACGTCGTGTCCCTGTTGAACGAAATGCTCGCGGAGGACTGGCAGAAAGTAGCTGTCTTGTGTTCCGAAATATCCATGCAGTAACAAAACGCGTTTTCTATCCATTATCCCTCGTCTCGGAGGACCTCTCTCACTCTCTGGCCGAATTCATCGACGTGAGATTGGTCAGGCGTGATGAGCGTAAAAATCGATTTACCCGAAACATGGTTGTGTCCCCATGGCAAAACGCCAAAGCCTGTTTTTAACATCTCCTGACAATCTGACAATTTCCCGAGTTTGTCTACGATCTCCGAATAGAGGATTGGACGCCCGAACTGCAGGACAAAGAAGCTCGTGGTTGTTATGGGGGAGCCGGCCCTTTCCTCAAACCACAACTTCACCATGGCGGCTGGTGTATTTCCTGTAGGGCGAAGGCCCGGGTCAAAGAGAACAACTTTCCCGTCTTGGCATTCAAAATAGTCACACATCAAAAAGCCGCTGGTTGTGGGACTGATCGCTCGAATTCGGTCAACCATATCGATAATGGCGGGTCCTACAAGGCGCAGGTTCTCCGGCGTTATCTGATGATTAATGCTCCCCGCGTAGGATTTTCCATCGGCGGCAATCAGTTGGTCGGTGAGGGCTAGAACTGGAATCTCCAGAGGATTCGTCGGATCGAGGAGAACCTGGAAGCTCTTGTTCTTCCCCGTTATCTCCGGCTGAAGAACAAGCAGGTCGTTCAGGTTATGCTCTTTTATTTGACTCTTGAGTCGCTCAATAATCTCGGTAAATTGAGCTTCGGTTGCGACTGGAAATACGCCCTCGCCCGCGGCTTCAGTGTTGCACGTCTTTACAAACACTCGAAGCCCTGGACGATGGAGAGATCTAAAGTCCTCTACTGTCACTGAGGCCGCGGCCTTCTTTATCTCTTGCGGGCCGTATTTCGTGAAACGAGCTACGTGCTCTTTAGAGTTCAGTGCGTTCATCATCTCCTGAGAATTAGCCGCCACTGGGTCGAACGCGGTGCCAAGGTCGTCGACTGAGTACACCCTGCGACCCCGCTCGACGAGGCTTCTTCGCATGTGGTCAAAGTCACTCACCAGGATGTAATCCTTTCCGGGTCGGTCACCGAGAAAACCTTGGTCGGCGAGATATTTGAGAGCGGTTTGGTCGATTCCCTGGTACGACTTGCCGTTACTAGGATTAGTGTATGCATCCGGAAAGAACACAGCATTTTTGCCTGGACTTGCAAGGTAAGCCCCGGAAAGCGGCATACACAACTCGCTACCCGCTCCGTGTAGTTCGCTATAGCAAATACGGTGCGGGCGGCGGCTGTCGTCGTGCTTTGTCGTACGCCAAATGAGGCTGATATCAAAACCCGAAAGAGCCTCCCGGACTCTGCTGAATTGCGGCTTCACTAATCTGGCAAGATCGTGCCCGGGCTCAAACAGATGGTGACTTCGCTCAGATGTTTGTGTGAGGGATGATTGTGCAGGGCCAATGCGTTGTTCAAACATGCAGCGGAATATAGCAAGGCGACCGGTTCTAATCAAACGCTGGTATTAAATGACCAATCTAGCCCGGCCCGGGGAGCAGCTTGCCTCTAATGCGATGCAATCGCTCGCATTTTCGGGGCGTTGGGCTCGATTGCTGCTGTGCCTACTGGCTTTTTACAGGTGTTCGCGAGCGGTTCGCCGAGACCTGAAAGTAGCTCCAATCAGATATCTTATATTGTTCGCAATCTTTGCCTGGCTCGACAGTCGACTTGTTATTCGTCACGGGGTTTCTGCACATCGGGTTTGTCCGCGTGATCGCATTCGTGATCGGCGCAATCGTTGGAGGGAGTGCAATATCTTAAGAAGCGTCCAGGTTAGCGGCCGTCACGGCTATCGGAATTGGCGCGCCGACGCTGTTAGCGATTTTTGACTCTTACTCCATATATTTCGAATACTAGACGGGCGCGACGTCCGGCAAGCGATTGATGGGATTGTGTGTCATCACGTTGGACGGCAAGAAGGCGTCTCTTGCCCAGCGTGGGAAGGATAGTAAGATCCATTCTCTTTTTGTGAGTACGCGATCGGCGTTGGGGTTGGTTGCGAGAATCCAGCTGCCGGAAAAGCGGCGCTGAAATGAGAATCGTCGATCTCGGTATCGATCACGCTTGGATTGACGCCGCGCAAGCTCGGGTCTCGGATCCATCACATCTCTCAGCCTGGGAATCTCTATCTCCGCGACAGCAGGAGCTCATTGAGGCGGTATTTCGTTCAAGAGATACGGTACCACATCGCTTTTTCTGCTTCGATCGCATGGATCCAATGAAGGGAACCCATACCGTCATCACGGGTATTAAGCTTTTCCTTGATGAAGCGAGAAGCCAGGAGGGTATGGATTACCGCACCCGATATCAGTTTGCCTCTGTTCACGAGCTTATTAACATCGACAAATATTCTGAGTTTTCTCCTAAAGATCAGTACATACGGTTGTGCAAACAGATGTACGACGATCTTCAACGCGAACACCCGGGAATGATTTTTGTGAGCGAATCCTTCACGAACAAGCACGGTCATCGGGATATCCTTCCCGCGCTTATTCGAGGAAGAACCACGCTATCACTGCACGGACAGGATGGCCTTGGTCTCGCCGCGCTCGAAGCCGCTTACATAAATCGTAATGAGGATGTCGGCCTCATCGTTGGGGATCAGGCTGGCTGTTTTCTAGAGGCCGAGCGACGTGGATTTGGCAAACTAGTGCACGGTGTCGAGGCAGGTAACCCAATCGCTGTCAAAGAAGCTCTCTGGGAGGTGGTACGTCTTCGAGACCGAGCGCCGGGGGCTCTGTCGGAGAGAAATGCGGAATTCGCGCGAGGCTATGTTATGCCGCGCAAGGGCACCATGGCGCTCTCCTAGATTGGTCCGCCCGCGAACCTTGGTAAATAGATCTGTCGAGTAGCTTTCCAGTTGATGGGGGCGCTGGCGCTCGATAGAATCCCTTCATTCAAGTAAGACGGGCTGCGCGATGGACGGTATCGAAATTCAAAGAAAGATAGTCGCTCTTTTGTCAGTCAAAGGTAATCTCTCCCTGGCCGAACTAGCGAAACATCTTCGCCTCAAACCGCATATTGTAAGATACCAGCTCCAGCTGCTTATTGAGAGCAAAAAGCTCCGTCGGTCTGTTCTCTTCGACCATAGGTCCCTTGGATTTCGCGTTTGTAACTTTTTTTTTTGACCTTACTTCGGGCTCCCGCCAATCGGTACTGAACTTTCTAAAAAAACGTCGCGAGATAAGCTGGCTTGCGCATAACATAGGGCGAAGCGAGTTTGAGATGTCGGTCGTTGTGCGAGATCCTCTCGATGTTATTGGGCTCTTTGAGGCGCTTGGGGAGGCAACTGGCGCTCACATCGAGAATCAACGTATGGCCTATGAAGAGGATGTGTATTTTTGGGGTCTTCGATTCTTGGCCCCGGACCAGCACGTCAGTCGACCGACTGAGCTCAAAGCTGATTCGGTATTTGATGCAGACAGTCTCGACATGCGCATATTGCGAGCATGCGGGACGCACGAAGACCTGCAATTCGCTAGGCTGCCTCGCGATTTAGGAATCCCCTCCTCAACACTTAAGTACCGGCTGGAGCGCTTGCAGAGCGCTGGCGTAATATCAGAGGAGAAGTATTTTATCAGAGATGAGGGGCGGGCAATGCCTCAGGCTCAGCTCGTATTTCAACTGGCCAGGCGATCAAAAGCCGCGCGGCGAGAGCTCACTCTCTTCTGCCAGCAGTGTCCGAATGTTGTAGCGCTCATATCGTGCGCTGCAAGCTGGGATTTTAAAATGCTTATTATGGCAGAGCAGCTAGGAGACATCTTGAACGTTGAAGAGCGGTGTCGCTCTCACTTTAAGGACACAGTCGCGGATCTATCGCTACTCGTGCGTCGAGAATTGATATCTATCTCTCCGGGCTTTTAACGGAAGCGCAATCAGCCCGCTGACATGATTTTAACTTGATACATTTCGGGTTTGATCTCGATTAGCGCCGCCATGCGAGAGTGCGTTTGGCACCAGATGAATCCCACAGCTCGATTTCGAGCTCGAGTTGTTGAGGCTCTGTGCTTTCAAAGCGGACGTCACACTTCCATTCATCGTTCACTTTCTTCACCGAACAGATGAACTTTGGATAGCTTTGCCATGTTGAATAGCGAGCCTCTCCATCATCGAGAAGGACGGCACACTCCGCGGAGGAATCCGTAAATCCGATTAACTTGTACCGCGAGGGGCACGTATTCGACGTGTGGCGACGTGGGGCTGTCATTGGGATTAAGCCACCAAAGGCTACATACAGAGGGATCTCATGTAGAGCCGCTGATACAAAGGATTCGCCCGACGGCACTACTCCCTCAGCATCCAAGCCCTGTTCAGAAGCCTTGACTTTCAACCAACGCGAGCCTGGCAGGTATACATGACGACCATGAACAGCTGGGCGTACAACCGGAGCTACAAGCAGGGATGGCCCACATAAAAACTGATCTTCATCGAGCCTGGTTTCTGCATCTTTATAATCCAGGAAGAGTCCCCGAATAAAGGGAGTTCGGGTTGAGGCGGATTTCACAAATTCGCTGTATATGTAGGGAAGAAGCGCGTATCGCATCTTTATTCCAGAGCGACAGAGCGCCAAGGTCTCATCGTCAAACACCCACGGCTCTTGATTGCGAGCCCACAACGCAGCGTGGTTTCGGAAAAATGGAGAAAACGCGCCGAGTTGTGTCCACCGTATTAACATTTCAGGAGTGCAATCTCCGCCAAAGCCACCAGTATCAGCACCACAGAACATAAAGCCGGAGAGATTAAGAGAAATCAGCATCTGAATGTTGAGAGAGAGGTGCTCCCACCAGGAGTGGTTGTCGCCGGTCCAGATGGCTGCGTATCGATGCATCCCCGGATAGCTACTCCGCGAAAGCAAGAAATATCTCTTGCTTTCATCCTCAGCAGCCAGCGCCTCGGCGGTTGCTCGAGTCATAAGGGTCCCAAAAAGATTGTGCACCTCTCTATTTGGCACTCGTTCGCCATTAACATCATGAACGAACTCGTCGTAATAACTTTCCTGATTCGTTAGTCCCTTATCCCAGATGAGGTTGGAAAGCGCTTCACTAAATTCATTTCTCTCGTCAAAGCCTCGCACTTTACGCGCGTATTCCTTGAAGGCATCAGGGGTATAAAATATCGAGGGTTCGTTCATGTCATTCCAAAATCCGGCAAATCCCTCTGATTGTAGACGAACATAAAGCTTACCCCACCAGTCGCGGACATCTTCTCGAAAAAAGTCTGGAAAAACAGAGGGCCCAGGCCACACAGCTCCAACGAAAGCACCCTTTCCGTCTGCTCGTTGGCAGAAATACCCCTTTTGTTTTCCCTCCTCATACACCGAGTAGCCGTCCTCAATTTTTACACCGGGATCAATTATTGAGATGAGTCGGATGCCCTTTTCTCTAAGATCGCTGCTCAGCTTGGGGAGATTTGGGAAGCTATCCGTATTGATCGTAAATACCTTGTAATCCCTCATGTAATGGATATCCATGTGGATTACGTCACATGGAATATCATGCTCCCCAAGTTTCTGAGCAATCTCGCGTACAGCCCCTTCGTTGCCATAACTCCATCGACTTTGATGATAACCAAACGCCCATCGAGGCGGTATAAAGGGCTCCCCCACTAACGTTAGATATGACGAGACAATATCTGCCGCGGAATCACCCTCAATCACCGTGAGGTAAAACCCCGCTGTAGAAACTTTTGCGGTTAGCATGCCTCGAGTTGAGGCTCCGGCGTCCAATGAGATCTCGCCGGGAGAATCGATGAATATGCCGATCGGTCGCTCTCGTAAAATAATCATGAAGGGATGGGCCCCATACATGGCTCTTAGAGATGGTATGTGAACGGGGCAATCCGTGCTGTACATGCGAAACGAACTACCCCGACAATTCACACCACCCACGTGCTGACCAAGGCCGACGATTGAATCGTTCGATTGGAGCGGCATGTTGATGGAGAATCCCTTACCCTCAAGTCCCGACACAGACCACTCAGCGGGAAGAGCTCCGGTTCTCCACTGCCAATCCTTAGGTTCTGAGACAAACGCTCCTGTCTCGATCGGTGAACCAAATCGATAGACTAAAACGGCGGAATTGGGTTGGGCGACGAATACCATAACGATTTCCAGGAACAGTCAGATGCGGGGAGTATAGCCGTCTGGAGGAACGAAGAAAACGGCGAGTCAGACAGCCCCGCGCTACGCATATTAACCAGCCGTCCTGTCCACTCACCCTCCTATACCCCCATGAACTCGCGCTCTTTTCCGTTATCAGCAAAATCAACCATGTCTTTGCAAATAGTTGATGTATGGTGGCGGCGTACTGCTCTCAGAATGAGCGCTAGCTTGGTCTTAGGGGGTGGTAGAAAATGTTTTGTCCCGCTCTCAGCATTAGGCCTGCCGTTTCGAACCCAGGCACAGGTAGTTGAATCAATCAGTTCGGGACCGAGGGTAATGGAAAGCTACCACGTGAGGCTCCAATCACAACGTCGAGGATTACCCCATCATCCTCTCGAGAATGGCGCTGGCGAAAAATGTGCAGACGCTCCCTATCAAAATAATAGGCACACCCAATCCTTTGATTACGATCCAGACCGTATTACTACTTTTTACCGCGGCCCACGTTACTAGCGCGATGTGCACCATCGTCCAGAGCAGAAAATACAGGGACATAGTACCGAGTAACTTCTGTCCCGCAGCAGCGCTAAAAAACTCAGCCTGCTCGGGATGCATCACGTTCATCAATTTGCCTATTGTGGGCCACGATCGCACCAGGAATGGCACATCAAAAAACTGGCAGTACCCGAGGTATAGAGCGATGACACCACTTGTGATTGCGGGCTGTAATTTAAAGTAGAGCGGAGTTTTCTTGCGCACTGAGAGCCATCCTGCTCCAGCCATGACAGCGACAACAAAGAGCGCTTCCCAATCAAACTCATCGATCAACCACCAAACGAGGAAAAACGCGGCGAGCGCGGTCACAATCGCGGCGATGATTCCAGAGCGCAGCCCAGAGTAGAAATCAACCAGGACAAAAATGAGAAGTGGAAGAAACGTTATCAACCACATCCAGCTCTCTGTCATTGAGGGTACTCCCTTGTAAGTTGAATATTAGTCGAAGTGCGCTCGGATTGAAGAGCCATGCGACTCTACGTAGGCAATCAATCCTCAAGAGGCGCTCCCGTTCGAGGGCTTCCTGCACCCTTGAACGGTAGAGTACCCGGGACCACGGCGCCATTCCTCCCGTGAGATCTGATAGGAGTTTCACCTAGTCCCCTGCCAGCGCGGGGCGATTTTCTCAGGTCGGGCAGCCCTAACTGTGTAGAGTATATACAACACAACTATAGACCCCGATTATTCGAACTACCATGGTGCGAGGGGTTGCTTAATAAGCCCCTATTTTCTACCAACACCCCTGTGGAAAACCTGTGGAAAAACCCCCTAAATTGGCCCTTAAAAAGCAGTAATAAAATGAAAATTTTTTGAATCATTTTGAAGCGAATTTAATCTGTAAACATCTGAATATATTATGTGTTTAAACATCGGTCGCCATTTGAGGTTTGGCGCTCGGTGCCCTAATCTATAAGTATGCTCACTCGATCAACGGTAGAAAGGTTAATTCCAATCCTTCGCAAAGATGCGCGCCGCGCTCTTTCGATGAGCGTGCCGGGCTTTCCCAAGCCCTACTACTGTTCATTTTTGTTGAAAGATATCGACTGGTTCAACACCTGGGCGAGTAGCGGCTCAACGTGTCGATCGCAAACCGATCGATCGCGCTCCGTCTACTGCGACCTCCGTGTGGGTTCATACGATTATGATCAGGTCACTGAGGGCGGCTTGAGGGAGCTGGATGAAGACCTAGAGTCGAATTCGCACACATCCGTCCCGATCGACGACAAGGACTACGATGGGCTGCGAATAACGCTCTGGAAGCTCCTAGAGAGCAAATTCAGGGAAGCGCTTGCGGACTATAATCAAAAAGAGGCGAGTCGAATTTCTACCCTTGATCCGAATAATGGCCTCAGATCCTTTACTCGTGGCAAACGGGCCTCATACCGCCACTACTCCCGACTCGATGACGTTGATTACGACGAGTGGGACAGGTTCTGCAAGAAAGCTTCGCTATGGATCTCGCAGTTGCCACGGTTATCAGGAAGCTACGTTGAATTCGATGTATCTCAGGAGACTCGGATCTTCGTGAGCACCGAGGGGACTATAACGGTACAGAACGCGCAGGTCTTCTGCCTAAGCGCCAATCTACACCGATTAACCAGTGAGGGCTCCCGATTGGAGCAAGAGGTTGTCGTTAACTGCGGTTCGCTCGCTGAACTCCCCACGCTGGCTGAATTTAAGAGGATGATCGCGAGAAAATACGAGCAGCTTCAGCGCGTATCAAGAGCTAAGAAGATCCATGCTTTCTCTGGGCCAGTGCTTCTGTATCCAGGACCAGCGGGACTTCTCTTCCATGAGGCAGTGGGGCATCGCCTTGAGGGCAGTCGCTTACTCTCAGCCGGTGAGGGGCAAACTTTTAAAGATCAGGTGGGAAAACAGATCTTCAAACTCCCGATTACCGTCCGCGACAATCCGCTTCAGAAGGAATTTGATGGCGTTAAATGTATCGGCTCATATGCCTACGACGACGAGGGCGCGAAGGCTCAAGATACCGTGTTGATTGAAGATGGTGTGTTGAAGGGATTTCTTTCAACACGCGCTGCCATCATCAAAGGTCGCCACAACTCAAATGGGCACGCCCGCACAAAACAGAATCAACGCCCAATCAGCCGCATGGCGGTGACAATTATCGAGGGAAAACAGGGGCAGCCGCTCGACAAACTTAAAGCAAAACTGATTCAAGAGATAAAGCGTCAGAAAAAGCCATTTGGCATGATCGTGTACGAAACCAACGGCGGAGAAACGGATACCACCAACTATGATTTTCAGGCCTTCTCTGGAGATATAGCCTACGCGACTCTCGTATATCCGAACGGTCGCGAGGTATGCGTGCGCGGGGTCAATTTTGTCGGCACTCCCTTGCAGTCTTTGAGTAACATCGTAGCGATCGGTGACACACCTGAGGTGGATAACGGCTTCTGCGGCGCGGAGTCTGGGCTCTTACCGATCACGACAATCTCTCCTGCTGTGGTCGTCAGTAATCTTGAACTGCAGGGAAAAGACGAGGAGCTTGTTACCCCAAGCATCCTCAAACGCCCGCTGAGCTTAAAACGCCGCAAAAAAGCCAAGCACCAGCGCAAGCGTCGTCGCTCGAATCGAAGCTGACCCGTATTTTTCAGCAAGCTCGCTGCGCTCGCCGTGAAAAATGTGCGGAAATAGGCCGCGGATGGCTTATTTCCTTATCGCCTACAGTTAGTGTGGGACCCCGCTGTGCCCTGACTAGTACCCACATCTATCCAAAATCTCATCTGTCTTACGAAATCCAAAAACCTTAAAATGA
>JAFMIS010000353.1 GCA_017853915.1 bacterium | reverse complement strand
TCTGCCAAAAGGCTTCCTCCCCCTCTTAAATGGGCTGGAGGAAAACGATGGCTCCTTGGAACGCTTGCACCGATGTTCGAGAGGCACAGAGCTAAGCGCCTCGTAGAACCATTCGTCGGTGGCATGGCTATAACCTTAGGGCTGCAGCCGACTCGCGCGCTCGTTAACGACGTGAACCCGCACCTGATTAATTTCTATCGCCAGATTCAGGCTTCTCTCGCACTCTCGGAGCAGGAGCTGCGTAACGAACGTGACTTTTATTTTGCTCAGCGGGCTCGCTTTAACGCCCTCGTGTCGGACGGGCGATCGGACACCTCGGAGGCTGCCGGTCTATTTTACTATTTAAACCGCACCGGATTTAATGGACTGTGCAGATTCAACAGCAAAGGGGAATTTAACGTTCCCTTCGGGCGCTACAAGACAATTAACTACCTGCGCGATTTCTCGCCGTACTCGACCCTATTCAAAAATTGGGAATTTACCTGCGGGGATTTTTCAGAGCTCCTCGTACAGCAAGACGACTTTCTCTATATCGATCCTCCGTACGATGTTGAGTTTACGAAGTACTCGAAGGAAGATTTCTCGTGGTCTGATCAGGAACGCCTTGTCGCGTGGTTAACGTCCCTTAAAAATCCCATGGTGGTATCAAACCAAGCCACCGAGCGAATTATCGAACTCTACCAAGGCGCTGGTTTTGAAATTACCAAGGTATCGGGTCCACGTCGCATTTCATGCACCGGTGAGCGAGAACCAGCGCTGGAGATGTTAGCCTGTAAGAATCTTTAATTAAAAAACCGGGACTATCCGGCTTCAAAAACGCCAAGACTTAGTGGCTGGAAGAGATGCCCGGCTCCTCTCGAACAAGGCACGAGCGGACTTCATCCGCCGAATTAGATTCTACATACAGTAGACTTTGATCCTTTGACTCAAGATGCCTTGCACTAGGTCAAATCTTTCACGCAATCAACCCGCGAAAGCGACGGAAGTCAACTGCATCACCAGACATCTCTCTCAATACAGGGAAGGCACGAGGTGCTCCCCGCTTCGTGATAGCATTGCTTAATCACACCTTGCATCGACACTGTGGTGAAGTCGATTGGGGCGCGGCTGGGCTCTATCGTCCGCTCTATCATAGCGCACACAGTACACCTGAGACTCTGATTGGAGATCACAACACTGAGGGAGAGAAAACTAAAAGATCCTACCTGCTCAAAACATGGTAGGAACCTTGATAACCATTCTGGTATGCACATGAGAGTGAGAGGCACGCCCCTGCTCTGTGGTTCCAATCCCAGAAGCTAGAATCGGCATGGGGCGTTGCTTACCGCTTCAGAGGGCAGGCGCAATTCAGGTAGCACAAACAAATCGATGTAATTTCTCCTTGTGGTCGAAAACCATCATTCGGACGATCTCTACACCGCCCGTCGCCCAACTCGGCTCATCTTTTCTTGCCACAATTCGTACGCACGCTCGGCGTCCGGGATACCCTCGCGAACCCAAAACACATTCGATTTGAAGACTTCACTCATGTTCCACCCCGCGAATCCTAGATTCAGCGAGGTCCATCGTTCGGGAAAGATCGCGAACATCACCGCTTCCACATGCGTACCAAACTCAAGCGCGGTCACCAAGATCTTTAAATCGGCCTCGGACAACCCGGCAGCAAATCGCTTATCCAAATCAAAGAGCATCTCTCGAGTTGAGTCCCGTACTGCTGGGATTGTCTCGCGTAAAAGCCGCATGGTCTCGTCACCGCAATCACCCTGCAAAAATCTATCCAGCACCGGCCTCAACAGATGAATACTCACGCTAAAGTCACAGGGGGACTGAGCATGAAGCTCATCCAGAGCGTTGCGCGCAAAACTCGCCACCGCGGCCAAGTGGTATTGGCTATCTGTGTTAACAGAATGTTTATCGAGATGTCTATTAAGCACCATCGTGAGAATCTCGCAGAATCCCCTCACCGGTTGATCGCAACGATACGCCTAGTTGAGGTCAGGGGCCAATCCATATCTCTACTTTTCTGCATACATGTTGGGCATATTCAAAAAGCCTCCCCCGTGAGTCGGCATCACAATCTTTAACCGGGCGAGTAGGAACAACCCCCTTAAAGGCCGAGAAGTTTTGGAGGGTTCGGTTTCTAAGTATTCTCTTCCGGAACAGTGCCAAATAGTGGTATACTGTATGTAGGAGTTAGTTTTAGGGAGATTACTATCTTACTCAGTCCCTACAATCTGCTTATCGCTCGACCTACCAGCGAAACCTGTCGATGGTTCCTTGCTTCGGTTCTTTTTCGGCCAATTAAAGACGAAATGAAGAGATTACGTAGTCGAATTTCGCTTCGATTAGCGGTGCTTTGTCGAACGTTGCCGCGCACGCAGAGATTTGTCCCAGTAGTTGTAACATCACGTAAACATAATAATGGAGGATTCCGCCTAGTATGAAAGATAACCTCGCGTTGGTTTTAAAGGATGACGCTGACTCGCGTACAATCGTTAAACGAGTAGTGAATGCCTGTGAGGAAGTGAAAGGAAAGGACGTCACGGTTTTGGATGTTCGTTCGTTATCTGATATTGCGGATTTTTTCGTTGTTGTGACTGGTCGCTCCGACCGCCAAGTTCAGGGAATCACAAATCGAGTGATTGAAGAGCTACTGCGCTCTGGAGCGAGACCCCTCTCCGTGGAGGGATACGAGGATGGCCAATGGGTACTCGTTGATTGTGGAGATGTCGTGGTGCACATCTTCTATGAGCCAACTCGAGAGTTCTATGACATCGAAAGCTTGTGGATGAGAGCAAAGAGACTCTCGCTGGCTGAGGTCGCGTAACATACATCCAACAGCTCAGGGATAAAGATGGCGGCACTCTGCTGTATGTGTGGGCGTTTCG
>JAFMIS010000352.1 GCA_017853915.1 bacterium | reverse complement strand
AGTTGCTCAGATACTGTTTCAAAAAATGGCCGCGCGCCTGTTGTGTGAGTGAGAGCCCGATCCGCGAGAGAGCCTTTATCAGGCAGCCGGGGAGCGATCACATTCTCATACATGTCAGTAAAGATATTTGGATTCTCGCACGGTGTTGGGGTCTTCTCTGAGCGCATATCTCTCCACAGCTACGATCGAGCCACGACATCAAACATGGCATCGAGAACCAAGTGTCCGGGAACAAAGTGTCATCAAGAACAAAGTGTCTATAGATCGGCTTGGGCAGAAAAAAGTTGCGTTCAATCATCGGGAGATGTGGCGCCCCCCGCGCAACAAATTTGAATATGTCTCGATAGTAGGTCATGGTATTTGATGTATCGCCCGGTGCTGCCCAAGTCACTAGATCGCGTCGTTCTATTCCGGCCCCTGAAGTGCTGTCCGGCTCTGACTTCACCGACCGAGACCTCTCGCTATGCTCTACAGAGGAAGCTCGTTCATTTCTATCCTGCACCGAGGCCCTATCAATCTCAGCCTTGCCACTGGCCCTTCTTAGGGGAGCCCCTGGACTTACCCTTCATGTAGCGGTTGCTGACGCATCGCCGGAAAAACGAGAGACCTTGCAATTTATCACCGGTCTCGATGTGACCCTTACTGAGGCCCCACGAGAGATCGTGCACAGGGCGATATCGCTAGCCTACCTTGGGTCGGAGGAGCGACTTGGGCGGGCGCTCGACCGGGTACGGACATCGGATAACGCGCCGCACGACGATAGTGCGAAGCGGGGTGCGATCGCGCAGCAGGAGCAGGAAGCCGAGTTAGAGCCACGCGGGGATGCCGCGCAATTCATCACGGCGCTGCTTGAATTCGCGGCCGTCCGCGGCGCGAGCGATCTCCATCTAGTTCCAGGCATCGACGGGGCAATTATTAAAATGCGCGTCAATGGTGATCTACTAACGCAGAAAGAGAAGCCGTATGCAAAACGCTTTCATGACCAGGTAGTTTCACGACTAAAGGTCATGGCGTCACTCGACATATCATCAAAGCTCATTCCCCACGACGGAGCGCTCTCGATCACGATCGCTGGTGAGAGACGGCACGCGCGAGTAAGCACACTTCCGACCCTACATGGCGAGAGCGTCGTGGTGCGCTTCCTTGCCAATAAGGAGGTTCCCGACCTGAAAACCCTCGCTATGGAGCCTGAAGCCTTGCGGATACTGCGCCGCGCCATGCAGCGCACGGAGGGTATCGTGCTCCTTACCGGACCAACGGGCAGCGGAAAAACGACTACTATGTATGGCGTTATCTTGGAATTGGATCGACAGGGCCGCAACGTCGTTACGGTCGAGGATCCAGTAGAGACACCGATATCGGGCATGGTGCAGGTCCAGGTAGCGCTCGAACAGGGGCTAGATTATCCGCGCGCCATTCGCTCGGTGCTCCGACACGATCCTGATGTGCTTCTTATCGGCGAGATTCGTGATGCCGTCAGCGCGTCGATCGCCCTCGATGCGGCTTCAACTGGCCACCTGACCCTCGCGTCTCTGCATGTTGGATCCGCCCTTCACGTTGTTTCGCGTCTTGAGATCCTAGGAGTTCCCCGGGCTCGCTCGGTTCCACCAATCGCGCTGATAATAAACCAACGCCTGATTCCAAAGTTGTGCGGCGTGTGCAAGGAGATGTGTGAGGAGATGGGCAGCAGGAGTGGGCAGAGTTTCTATCGACGCCGCGGATGCGATGCCTGCCGCGACACAGGATTTGATGGCCGGGTCCTTCTGACTGAAGTAGTTGACCTTCAGACTCAGCGCGCGAAAGACGCCTGCTATAAAGCCCAGACCGCATCTGAGTTATTAGAGCTGCTACCGAATGGATCGTATATATCCTGGACTGAATCGCTTCAGCATCACCTCTCAAACGGCACCATATCTATCGAGCAGGTTGAACAGTTCGCCGGTAGCGAATGGTAGCTCGTGCAGGTCATGAAATGGGCTACCTGGCTTCCTCTTGTGTAATCGGAATGCTCCTCGCTACAATTGCCCGGCATGGCGATATCAAAGAAGAATAAACTACGACCAAACGTATGTATGCTCGTGTACAACGCGAAGGGACAGCTATTTCTCGGCGAGCGATACAATAGAAAGGGCCATTGGCAATTTCCCCAGGGCGGCGTCGAGCCCGGTCGCTCACGCCGAGACACCGTCATTCGGGAGCTACGAGAGGAGATCGGCGCTCCTAAACGGGCGCTCGGGAAGATTGTAAAACTGAAAGCGACGCACGCCTACCTATGGAATAAAATTCCCGGATACGCCCGTGGTAAGTGGGTCGGGCAGAGGCAGACTTTTTGGCTTGTGAAATTCACGGGCAGTGATCGCGATATTAATCTCGCGACTTCATCAGATCAGGAATTTCGCTCATGGCGGTGGTGCTCCGTCACAACCGTACGCCGCATCGCGGCTAAGGAGCGGCTCTCGGGGTATAAAGCCGCACTTGAGGAGTTTGTGGATCTCAAGAGAAGAGGGGGGCTGTAAGAATGGGCTGCTCTCTTGGCAGCTAACACTTCTTACTACGACGAGTCGTAACCCGCTCTAAGAGCCCACCAGGGTGCTTCGCGACGTCGAACACTTTGAGCCGTACCGGCATCTTACTGGTAGTTTAAAATACTTAAACCAAGGTGTTTGAAGACTTAGTATCGAGGAGGTGCTATTGTGACCCCGTTATATATGGCGATTCCTGCTTATAAATCAGAGGGCGCGACAAGTTCGCGGGTTCACAAGAAGATCCGCTTGAAGACCCACAACCGTGAGGTGGCCGACGCGATCTCAAAAGAGATGAAAACTAGCCCGCTGGTCGGGCGAATTCTTGCTGCCCGTGGTTTTGAGCTGGGAGAGGATCTTCAAAATCAT
>JAFMIS010000351.1 GCA_017853915.1 bacterium | reverse complement strand
AGACGTTGAGCCTGACACCCGAGAACCGGAACAACACCTTCACTAACCTAAAACCGGCGCAGGCGTTCTTGGAGGGCGGCCGGTTCGGCCGCCGGCTATATCGGGAACCTGAAATAATGTTGGTGATTCGCGACATCTCGGCGCCCGACCCGGGCGCCCTCCAACAAATATTCGGTGATACGATGCGGCGGGCCCTACGATAATGTCTTTGGAGGGCGGCCGGTCCGGCCGCCGCATATAACGTGAACCTAAAATCATGTTGGTGATCCGCGACATCTCGGCGCCCGACCCGGGCGCCCTCCAAAGACCAAAAGAGGGGCGATCCTTCGAAATATTTCGGCGTCAGACCTGCCCATATTCCTCGCACCCTCTCCTTATTCATGGTACACCCATACCTCGATGACTCAGATCCCGTCCCAGCTAGCGGCCTATCTCGACAAAGTACGGAGGAACTATCCGTATGGCATCCCGCGCGAGGCGATCCGGGCTCGTCCGGTGAGTTCTACCCCGACACCGACACCCGCTGAGGAGAGCATTCGCTGCCTGCTTCTTGTGATATCGGAGCTCTCCGAGCTCACTCCAACTGATCGTGAGCTTGCTCTCGCGATAAGCCTTAAAGGCCTCGGAATTCCAGAGACGGAGTGTCAGATTACTCCGATCCCTGTTGGCACTCCTATGGAAGCGATTAAGGGGCTTATAGACAATCTCGGGGCTCCGTTAAGCATAGTTTTTGGCTCCTCGGCGACTCCAGGTAAGGTTGAACGAGCGGCCTACGGCACTATCCTGCACACCCAGACATTGGCTGATATTCGAGATTCCGCTCCTACTAAACGGGCCTTCTGGTCGCTTCTTAAGGCACACGGCGGAGCGAAGTAGGGACTCCCTTCTATCGCCCCTCCCAAAAAGGCACCACCTGTACTAACATTCGTTTCTATGATGTGGGTCGTGGGCGTCGGATTAGGGGCCATCTTGTTTGGAGTGGTGTTTCTGGTCTTCAGCTCCAACAAGAGCGGCAGCAAGAACCCATCGAGCATGCGGGGACTTGAGGGTGAGGCCCAAGAGACCTTTTCGACATTCGGGATGGTCCTCGTGAGGGGTGAGCTATGGAGGGCTCGCTCGAAGCGAGAGATCATCCAACGGGGTGACCGGATCCGAGTAGTCGAGCCCGGCCCTGGGCTTGAGCTCCTTGTGGAAAAAGTGATCAAATCAGCGGAGAAGAAATGAATAGCATCTTTTTAATTATTATCGCCGCGATCGGCCTCGGCTATTTCAGTGCCTACTCGATCAAGGCATACGAGCGCGGCGTTATTCTTCGCTTCGGTGTATTCAAGGGACTCAAGCAACCTGGGCTGCGTTTTATCATCCCCTTTGTTGATGAGCTGATCCGTATTGATCAACGTATCGTCGCGATGGACATCCCACCTCAAGACATTATCACCCGTGATAACGTCTCAATTAAAGTCAACGCCGTGCTCTACTTCCGAGTGGTGGATCCGGCACAAGCAGTCCTCGAAGTTGAGAATTACCTCTATGCGACGAGCCAGATCGCGCAAACTACTCTTCGTAGTGTGTGCGGTGAGGCCGACCTCGATGATCTTTTGTCACGGAGGGATCAGATTAACCACCGCGTCCAGGAGATAATCGATCGACACACCGATCCATGGGGTATCAAAGTGACAAGCGTCGAGGTTAAGGATATCGATCTGCCCCAAGAGATGCGTCGAGCCATGGCCAAGCAAGCTGAGGCAGAGCGCGAGCGTCGGGCAAAGATCATTCAAGCCGAGGGTGAATTTCAAGCGGCCGAGAAGCTTACAGCCGCTGCCTCGATCATGGCCAAGGAGAACATAACGCTTCAACTCCGCTATCTTGAGACTCTCAAACAGATCTCATCAGAGAACAACTCAACGATCTTATTTCCGATTCCGATCGAGTTCATGAAGGCATTCTCCAAGTAACGCGGCTTTCGCGTACGGAAGAGTACTCGTTTTAGGAAAAAAATTTACGGAAAGACATACACGGAAGGAAGAAAACTGTGCAGTTTGATCCCTATAGTTACGATCTTCCCGATGATCGGATCGCGCAAAGACCGGTGCATCCACCGCAAGCAGCGAAGATGATGATCGTCGATCGTGGCCCATCCACCATCTCACACGCCACATTCGCCGATATCGCCGATTTTTTGAGGCCATCTGACCACCTTATATTTAACGACACGATGGTCATTCCAGCTCGGTTATTCGGAACTCTCGAGGAGGCTTCCGGCTATCAAGTGGAGATTGTTCTACTGCACGAGGAGTCAAAGGATGAGTGGTCGGCCCTCGGGTTTCCGATGCGGCGGATTCGAGCGGCCCAGCGGGTGTATTTCAACGACGAGCTTGAAGCCCTTGTATGCCCATCACCCAGGGATGATCGTCTCAGACTACGCTTTGCCACGAGATCTGATCGCCCGATCTTCGACCTGATTCAACAACACGGAACGATGCCTATTCCTCCCTACATTCGATCTGGACGGGGAGATGAACAGGATCGGATAGATTACCAGAGTATATTTGCCCAGGAGCCCGGCTCGGTCGCGGCTCCCACAGCCTCGCTCCATTTTACGCGAGACTTGATCGAGACGATCACGCGCGATGTCGGATGCAGTGTAGACACCCTCACGCTGCACGTGGGCGCGGCGAGCTTTCAGCCGATCGTTGTGAATGGAGTTTTGAGACCCCCGGGAGAAGAGTATCTCCACGTACCGGAGTCTCTCGTGGCGCGGGCTTTCCAGACCAAGAGTCGGGGTGGACGAGTAATCGCGGTGGGAACTACCGTGGTGCGAGCCCTTGAAAGCGCGGCCCGTCACACAGAGACAGGCTCCATTACCAAAACTGAGCTTTTTATTCAGCCCGGTTTCGAGT
>JAFMIS010000350.1 GCA_017853915.1 bacterium | reverse complement strand
GGGGCTGGCCTCGGCGCCGCCGCTGGTATGTTGATGGGAATGGGATACGACCTCGAAGAGAGCGTTCAGATTGATCACGAACGTCAGCTTGCGGCAATGAAGGTTCAAAACGCGGCAAATCATATGGAGCTTGCCAAGCTTCAAGCCTCCCTGGATAGCCCTGTTGGGCCCGATCCGATTGGAGGTGTGTATACCGTGCATTTTGACGAGGACCAGACAAACCTGCGCCTCGGCGCGATCTCCGCGTTGGAGAAGGTGACTGAATCTATCAAATCGGGTCGCGGCTACCGCATGGTCAATGTTATGGGACATACTGACGACACCGGTCGCGCCGACTACAACGAGAAGCTCGCCAAAGAAAGAGCCGATTCGGTAGCTGCCTACCTCGCCTCTCGTGGGATATCCCTCGATCAGATCAAGATCGAAAGTTTCGCCGCTTCACACCCCATAGCAACAAATCGAACAGCGGCCGGACGGCAGCTTAATCGCCGAGCTGAAGTGTTTTTATCGCGATAGATCTTCGAGTGATTGCGTCTGAACCGATAATAGATAAAGATCCTCTTTGTCTAACACTACGCAGATAGTGACGCGCGAAAGTTGGGGAGCGCTATAGTAAGCGGGGCATTCTATGAATCAAGCTTTTATTATCGATGCTGTGCGCACTCCTCGAGCGCGTCGTAAGGGGAAATTTACTTCCGTCCATCCGGTGGATCTTCTGACGTATCCGCTCAATGCTCTCATGGAGCGCACAAAGCTATCAGCGGCCTCTGTGGAAGATGTGCTCGTTGGATGCGTAACCCAAACGCTCGAGCAGGGGTGGTGCGTGGGACGCGCCGCGGTTCTGGCCTCGGGCTGGCCATTTACGGTTCCGGCGACTACCATCAATCGCTTGTGCGGCTCGGGGCAGCAGGCGATAAATTTCGCGGCAAGTGGCGTACAATCGGGGCACTACGATATGGCTATCGGCGCTGGAGTCGAACACATGACTCGAGTGCCTATGTTTAGTGACTCTGGTGGCCAGGAAAGCCCCCTGCTTACGTTGCACCATCCTGATCTCGTTCAACAGGGTTTGGCGGCGGAGATATTGGCGGAGCAGTTCAAGATCTCTCGCAAAGACGCGGATGACTTCTCCCTGCGCTCACAGAGGCTTGCCGCGACCGCGCTTACTGAAGGACGCTTCAAGAAGAGTATGGTCTCTGTCCCATATACAGACGAAGCGGGACAAACTCTCTCTCTCGCTGTCGATGACAACCCTCGCCCTGAGACAACCCTCGAGGCTTTGGGAGGACTCAAAACCGTTTTTAAGCCTGACGGAATTATCACCGCGGGCAATGCCTCGGCTATCGTAGATGGAGCGGCGGCGGTTTTGATCGCAAGCGAGAACGCGATCAAGAAGTTTCAGGTAGAGCCGCGAGCCCGAATTGTTTCACACGTCGCTATCGGATCTCCACCTCGCGTGATGCTAACAGGCCCTGTGGAGGCAACTCGGCAGGCGCTACGAAAGGCCGGTCTGCAAATAAAGGATATTAACGTTTGGGAGATCAACGAGGCGTTCGCGCCGGTCCCAATCATGACAATCAGAGAACTCGGTATCCCCGAGGAATTAGTAAATGTGAATGGTGGCGGAATCTCTCTTGGACACCCTCTTGGAGCGACCGGAGCGATGCTGGTCGGGATGGCTCTCGACGAGCTTGAGCGCTCCAAGGGCCGCTACGCACTGGTCACGATGTGTATCGGTCTCGGCATGGGTATTGCGACCATCATAGAGCGAGTCTAATCGTCAATCTCGCCCAAGTTTGGAAACTCTCTTAAAAACCCCTCTAACTATGTCGTGGGACGCGGGTGCAATTCTGCGGGAAAATAGCGCCATTTTAAGGAGTTACTGCGACATTACGCCGAAGACTGATAGCAAGGGTAATGAGGAGTTGCCGCCACAACCGTAGGGTGCCATTCTTACTTTACCTGGCTAACACATGTAACTTATTGATTGGGCTTGAGATAAATTCATAGAGCAGATGAGGGGAAAGGCGCCTTCATTGAGTCGGGGGTGCATATCATCTAAGAAAAATTCGTAAAGAGGACAATCACGGAATGCTTCGCGCCCTCGAAATTTTTGTACTCCAATTCATCGACTGGTTCTACCAGCTTCCTCCGATTGTAGGTCTTCTGACCCTCGGCACAGCCGCTATTGGGTGTCTTATTTGGCAATTTTTCATCGCTGGAAACACGACTCTCGTAAAGAGCTTCTTTCCGGGCGTTGTTGGAGTCCTTCTCCTAATTGCTGTAACCCTTCACGCCACCGATCCAAGTCGCGTCACTTCGTTCGTGGAAAGCCTCCTTGATACGATGCAAAATTCATCGAACGGCATGTCGCCCGTACCAATTCTCGAGCCTCTTGTAAGCATGTTAATCGCTCCAGCCGCAAAACGGTTTGTACTTGAGGAAAGCTTATTTGTTGTCCTCTTCGGATACCTTGGTTTTGTTGCTCAATACAGTTGGGCTGAGTACAAAAAAACAGGCGTTATCTTCGGAGATCTCTCTCTCAAGGGCATTTTCCAAGATAAGAATCGACGACCCAAACGATCGACATCGAATGAGTTAGGTTCAGGAGATCTCGCCAATACTGAGCAGATCGCGCGGTGGACGAAGGCCTCGGGAAAACCCGGGGATACCTACCTCTCCGTGACCGATCTTCGAGGCAGTGAGGGGATGGCGTTCCCCCAAGCTAAATTGTGCATCAGTCGAGA
This sequence comes from bacterium, assembly GCA_017853915.1. Taxonomy (GTDB): domain Bacteria; phylum Bdellovibrionota_C; class UBA2361; order UBA2361; family OMII01; genus OMII01. Next base: position 154 of record JAFMIS010000350.1, on the reverse strand, counting down.
CGAGCGTAATCGTCACGTACTTGTAGTAGCAAAAACCGGTAGTGGTAAAACGAGTAGGTTTATTCTCCCAATCCTGTACAACGATTGTCTCGACCCTGTCTGCTCTACGATCGTCATCGACTCGAAGCCCGAAATGTGGCGCAAATTGGCCGCC
>JAFMIS010000349.1 GCA_017853915.1 bacterium | reverse complement strand
TTGACCCTGTACCGGGGCTACTACCGATGGAGCAACTTGACCCTGCACCGGGGCTACTACCGATGGAGCAACTGGCTGAGCTGCTGGAGTCGCTGGTGCCGTAGCAACCCGAGTCTCAGTCGCTGGACTACTTACGGACGGAGTGACTGCCGGAGCCCCGTCAACCATCTTTGCAGGCTGCTGGGATGGCGACTTTCGCTCCACCTGGACTGGCGGTGGTTTCGCAGAGTTAGCTGGGGCTGGCGTCTTTGGAGAACTCTGTACCGGAGCTACTGGCGCTGGGGATGTTCCAGACACCGGAGCCGGGCTACTAGTTTGAGGGGTAGCTAGGGCACTTGAAGCGGGAGTTAAACCCTTCGCTACTACTGGCGCAGGATTTACACCCGGGCTAGCCGCAGACTGAGACGAGTCAGGGCTTGGGACTGAAGCCGGGGCAAGCTTTTTAGAAAAGCGGTCTTCAAGCACCTTTTTATTAGCCTCAGTGACGGTAATCTCTGACAGATATCCCTTTACCTCCGGTCGCTCAATCTCCTCAAGGTTCACACCGAATAGCTCTTGCATACGATCGCGCCCATGCTTGTAACGACTGTCGCGACCATCGTACTGCTCCTGCATCAAAACTTCGTACGCATACTTAATTAGATCCTGATTCTTGACCGGTACAATTCCGACGGGCGTGCTGGGACTAACCGATGCATCTTGTTTGCTTGAAGAAACAGCCGGAGAGTTGGCCACCGGAGAACCTGATATAGTGGGCGTGCCTGTCGATGCGGAGGCTGGAGAGGATTGAGATACCGGAGTTTGATTGCGGCTTGCTGCAGCGACCTTTTCCGAACGAGCAGCAACAGCCGGGCCAGGAGCAACATTTGCCGCAATATTCTCAAATTGCTCTCGAGGTATATATAAATGAATATCCGCTGCTTGGTCCAAAGGGCGAGCCCCCCCCTCCAATCCATGTCCCAGGGCTGTCACACGGCTCTGGGGAAAACGGGCAGCGAGCGCACTACCGACGAGACCAGCCCGTTGCTGCGCCTCCCATTGCGGAAAGGCTGCCCGAGTTCGAACATCGACGAACCCATCCACATGAATCGTCGGCGACACCCCTCCATGCTGTGATAGAGTCGCCAAAACTTCATGTAGCTTTTGCGAATAATTATTCAGGCAGGCCTGAGCATCACGGGTCAGACCATTACGGTCAAAACTTACCCTTCTTGCTCCTTGGGTTAAATGCAGATGAAGTTCTTGACTCGAATGATCATAGGTAAATCCCACCCTACCGATCATACCGTGAGAGCGATCGCCGTTTCTAGAGATACTGATTTGATCTGTTTGAGGCCCAGCGTTTTGAGCGATGCGGGCTCTTTCGGATGAAGGGTTAATATCACTCTGATGCCCCGCCAACGACTTGAGATACTCGCTAGGTCCACCGGAATTGACCTCCGTATCGCGAGATCTTCTATCAACCTTTATATCCATAAATACCTTGAGCGATGAGAAACAAACACACACCGTCATTAAATAATCTGCTCAGATACCTGGGACGCTTCAGAAAATTCCGCCTTTATTTGAAGCAGTCCTAGGTATTTTCAGTAAGCGCTTGGAATGGATTTTTGTTGCTCCGGTCTACCCGTAGCACTACATTTATGATTCAAGTTCCCGAAATCACACTTGGAAAACATCATGACCAACAAAAAAAGAATCTTGTTCCGTATCGAAGGCTGCCCCTATTGTGAACGAGCTGAGAAAGCTTTGGACTCTGCGGGAATCTCCTACGACAAAATCGAGGTTGCCCCGCATGACCGCTCACTCATTCAAATCCTCTCTTCTCAACCGACAGTGCCGATCATGGTCGAAGTGATCGGAAGTTCGAGTCAAGACGACGACATCCTCGCCTATATCGAAGATCTCCAAGCGCGCGCCTAGGCCTTTGTCACGCCCCGTCTCAACCTGGATTGACACCTCCTAGAGGAGCCGCTTATTTAACCTTAATAGTGGTTGAAGCTGTATTATCAGCCGTATCAGTCTCCCCTGAGAGCACTGACGCCCTTCCCGTCAGGGTGAATGTGCCCGCCGCGTATGGAGCAGTCCATGGAATCTTTGCGGTAGCACTTCCATTCGGAGCTAAGGTAAGAGACTGCGCTGGCCCCACTGACCCTCCGGTTGCGCTTAACGATACGGTAAAGGTCTCAGTCTGATTACCCTGATTACTCATACTAATACTCACCTGGACCTGCCTGCCCTTCCTTATCGATGACGAAGCCGGTGTCACTGAGGTAATCGCTATATCGTGCACTGTGGGAACGGTAGGCGGCGCACTACTAAAAATGCCCTCTAAATTTAAACGCCCTCCCGTTGCCGTTAGGCCTACAAGTGAGGGCGTAGGCGCGGCATTTCTAAGGAGCGCATCTCGAATCTGCGCCGCTGTCGCCGTGGGGAACGCGGATGCGTAAAGAGCTATCGCTCCCGACACATGCGGAGTGGCCATCGATGTACCACTGTATGAGGCATAACTGTCGGTTGGAACAGTAGATACAATACCGACCCCCGGGGCGCCGATATCAACACTCTGAGCCCCATAGTTAGAGAACGAGGCTAATGTGCCATTAGATCCGATAGCGGCGACTGAGATAACGGCTTCATAACTTGCCGCTGTCTCCTGAGTACTTCCCTGAAGCGTAGTGTAGCCCGCTGGATAACTCGCCACTGAATCATTATTTGAAGCACTATTACCAGCGGCCGCGACAAATAGGATCCCCTCCTTGGCCGCCCGTAAAATGGCGGTGTGAAGAGCCGTGCTGTATCCTCCTCCACCCCACGAGTTACTCATTGCTACTACATTCAATCCATGTCGAGTCTTGAGATCCCGTAAATAGTTAATTGCATTCACCGCATCAGAGGTATA
>JAFMIS010000029.1 GCA_017853915.1 bacterium | reverse complement strand
TTTGGCATTCCCGGTTTAGCTTTGATCTTGGCCTTGTCTTTACTTGAATCAGCAGCTTTGCGCGAAGGTTTCACCTCGTCCGTCTCGCTGCCGAACTTCATGACAGTAGTAGAGGCCGATATCGGCTCGATCGGAGTACCAATGATCGCTACGCCACCCTGGCGAAGGATTGGTCTTGGTTTCGGGCCCTTCATTCGATATTTGTTTGGCGCGAGCTTAGGATTAGCTGGTGCCGGCTCTGCGGCAGGAGCTTTCTTTGCCTCCTTGGGTGCTTCCCCCTCAGGTGCCTTGTCGGGATTGGCAAGCATGATTCGAGCATTATCCAGACGGGCCATGAGTTCCGGAATCTCCTCAGGCGATGAGAGCCATGTCTGCCCGTTGATGCTGTAAAGAGTCACGAATTGACCATTCACAACCACTCGCTTGCTTAGATATTTGGTCTCTGTGGTGTCTTTCTGAAGTTCTTGGGAAGTCATACGTTCTGAACTACCTCTCACGATACGAGTTACAAATCCGGTGCGCGCCTGTTTTGCGGGAGCCGCGGCGGTAAACAAGACCAGACCTGTCCAACAGATCGACTTTCAAGCACTTAGCCATGTCCGCGCGACCAAAACATATGGCGCGCCCCCTGAGAGGTTAGATGTCCGGTAAACGGGCAATAGGTGCGGCGAAGTTTCGGATTATCCTGCATTAGGCAGTTAGGGCGGAAGAAAATGGTTGCTGTGGCGAATTTGGCATTAGCAGGGTGGTGAAAAAAGGTTCCGTCGTGAGCGTTTCGAGGGTTTTGAGCGAAAGGAGGCGGAGTCGACAAAAAAACCGGACCCGACTTCGCTAAAGCTACGTCGAGGCGTACTTCATAAGGGTCTCGCCGTAGTGTCAACAAAGGCGGAGGTGTATCCGCTGAGATACACTGAGGATTTTTTTGGCGGCTCCAACGAAGTTGCAGCCAAACCATCGGAACGCGCAACAGGAAATCCTTTTTCACCTCCCTGTTAGGGCCTCTACAAGCGAGGTTTCTTTCAAGGAGGCCCGGAATGAGGGAGAATGCGCAAAAGTAATGTACATTCATTTCGGCCATGTAGGCGCGCACCGACACCTCCTCTGGCCACAATATCTAAACGATGTTGCCGACACTCAACCCAGCGCCAACGATTTCGGCCAAGCAGCCAGGCAACGAAGCTGCATCTACCTGCAATCACACTATTAAATTGACAGTTCTCTACCTTGTAAAACCCCGCCGCCGTAGCTTATTCTATGCCCCGTGCCGGGGATAACTTAGCGAGCCCGCTGTAGTTTCTCGGCTCGTGTCGACAAAACCCTGAACCGCCCGCCTTTTGGCCTGTGAGCCTTACGTGACGCGGTTGTACTCTGTACGGCGCGGAGTGAGATCCGCAATGAGCCCCATACTTCTTAAACGGGAACGTACGGGAGCGTTGAGAGGTAGTCGAGACCGAAGATATTTTGAGGTACTACAATGAATTCCGAGGCAACCGCCGCTCGCTTTGAATCGCTTACTAGTCAACTCTGGTCACGAGAGAATCCTCTCGACGAACAATCCCTCGCTCAGCGAAAAACTAAGGTTGTGGCAACCCTGGGGCCCTCGTCGCGCTCTCCGGAGAAGATAAAACAATTGATTGAAGCCGGCGCGAACGTTTTTCGACTTAACTTCTCGCATGGCAGTCATGATGAACACCTCGCTGTTCTAAAAGACGTGCGCCGTATCGCCGCAGAGATGGGAGCATGGATAGCGATACTTCAGGATCTCTCAGGCCCCAAGATCAGAATCTCGAATGTAGAGGGAGATTTTTGCCCCATATCAGACGGCCAGCTTATAGAACTTCGCGTTGCAGAGGGTGGACTTTCAAATGCTAAGACCATCTTTGTTGAGACTGTTAACCCGATCCAGACGCTTCACCCGGGTCATCACGTCTTGCTCGCGGACGGCTTGATAGAACTTATGACGGAATCGGTGACTCAAGACCACGTCGTCTGTCGAGTTGTCAAAGGTGGGCGTATTCGATCGCGGGTTGGAATTGCGTTTCCTGATAGCGATGTAAATCTTCCGGCGACTACTAAGAAAGATCTCACTGATCTCGATTGGGGAATTAAAAACGGGGTGGATTATGTAGCTATCTCGTTTGTTCGCGCGGCGAGCGACATCATTAAGCTCCGTCACATAATCAACGACAAGGGAGCGTCGACCGGCATCATCGCGAAGATCGAGCGCAAGGCCGCCCTCGAAAACATCGAAGAGATCGTTCAGGTATCCGATGGCCTCATGGTAGCTCGTGGAGACCTCGGACTGGAAGTTCCACTGGAGCAACTTCCGATGCTTCAAAAACGCTTAATCGAGGAGGCAAACTTCAGAGGGATTCCCGTTATTGTGGCGACTCAGATGATGCACTCGATGATTACATCCGTACGACCCACCCGCGCAGAGGTATCAGATATCGCGGCCGCGGTTATGGGAGGAGCTGACGCAGTGATGCTCTCTGATGAGACAGCGATAGGTGAGCATCCCGCCGAGTGCGTTCGGTACATCAGTCGCATCTCGCTAGCCGCCGAGCAATCATTCGCATTTGAAGAGTACAAGCTTCGCCTGCGCAACTCAGATTCATATACCGTGCCAGACGCGATCGCCTACGCGGCATGCGCGGCTGCCGTTAAGACTTCCGCCGACGCGATTATCGCGTGCACCGAAACCGGTACATCGGCCCGACTGGTCGCGAAATATCGCCCTAAGCAACCGCTCTATGGGCTATCTCGTAAGGATACGACTCTTCGTCGCATGGCCCTCTTCTGGGGAATTAGACCGATCTCCTTCAGCTCAGCGGAAACGCATGACGGAGAAATTGAGTCGGCACTGCAAGCCGTGCAAGCCCGCGAGGGTCTCCCAAACGGCTCGCGAGCGGTCGTCACTGGCGGGCTTTCGACGCAAACTCCAGGCTCCACATCAGTCCTTCAGATTCGTGAACTTAGCTTCCTTAAATCGTAGAGGTAGTAATGAAAGGCGAAGAGAGAATTTCTGAACAAGAGGCAGTAGCTTTGGCTGGAGTTTCCGCTCGAACGTTGTTGCGTTTCAGCGAATCGGGATACCTTGCGATCGAGACCATGCCGGATGGCACTCGCACATTTCAAACATCACAGATCTTGGAGATATTTGGGGGAGCAGCGCCCTCATCGCAAACCCAAACAACTCCTCCCTCACATTCGGAGATGCCGGTAGAGGAAGAGGTTCCTCAAGAACTGAAAACCTGTTCGATGGATCTCACTCCGCCTCCTTCTCCGAAAGAGGCACCACTCACTACTGCTGCTGTTCCGGACTCAACAACCTCCGCAAAAGAGAGCGCACTGGAGACAGAGAATCAGCGCCTAAGAAACCTTCTATCGATTCAGGAGCGGATCCTCGACGCCAAGGACGACGAGATCGCGGATCTAAAGAATCAGCGCGGGTGGCTGCGTGAACGGGTGGAGAAATTAGAGGAAAAAGCTGACAGGGATCAGATATTGCTGCTCTCAGAGACCCAGACGATTAGAAAGCTGATCGCGATACAAGAGGCCCGCAAATCACCCGTGCGAAACCTCCTGGAGTGGATTGGCGTACTCCCCTCTCCCGCTGAGATAACGGCTATTCCGCAGCAAACTGACTACTCTCAAAAGGCTCCTACAGGAGCAAGTTCACGGACGATTGAGGTCAGAACCGCCGCCAACGATCAATAGGGGCTCGTCTAAAGACTGACACTGCTCGAAACTGAGGCTTTGGTGCCATTGTCTTGATTCACATCTGAGAATGTAGACGTGTTTTTAATGAGCACTGGACATTAAACTTCTCGCACGACATGTGGGCCATCGTGTTCGATGTCTCTTGCGGCGACAACCCGATGCATATTGCGAGCGCCTCGCGCTACAGACGCCCGCTCTCAGAGCAAAAGCTCGTGGAATGAGTCGCCAGTCATCGCGCAGGCAACTTGAGAATCTACTCGGCAGCTTCCGTCTTTTGCCCAGTCATGTGAACCTCAACTCGACGATTCGCTGCGTAGGCCCACTCCTCCTCTTCGGTAAATAGAGGCTTCCGCTCACCAAAGCTAACAGTCGATAGTCGCGCGGCCGGAATCCCGAGTGATACTAATTCCGCTTTAACCGCCTCAGCTCGATCCATACCGAGCTTCATGTTGTACTCGTCACTCCCTCTCTTGTCAGCATTGCCTTGCAACTCGACGTCTACAGCCTCGCCGTTTGCCAACATCTTTGAAACCGCGATGGCTCTCTCTTTGCCAACACGATTAAGAGTCCGCTTGTTGAAATCAAAATTTACATCCGGAAAGTAGACAATCTTCTTAGTAAGATCGGCCTCCGATTTCTTTGAGTCGTAATTAAAGGGCGACACCTGTCGACAGTCGGGAACTTCATCGCCACGCGAGAAACATGACGGCCGGCGATAATCATAGGGCTCTCGATAGCCCATCACCTCACGGGTCTCCGGTGTCGAGGACGCGAAGTAACTCAGCGGGCGAAAGATAAGCTCGCGAGCCACCCAGCCAATCGGATGAACGATGTAGGCCAGAACGCGGAGAGGGTGAGATTCAGATTCCCGATATGCGGGAGCAGGATGATACTCTCCGATGTCATCAGCGCTGTTGTCTCGAGGAAGCTGATCCTGCGCCTGCAATGGAGCAGCGCACGCTACGATCGCCACCATGCTCATGATGATAGTAGTCCCAACGCCTTTTACGTTTGCCATAATTTCCTCTGCTTAAAACGCCGGGCCATTATCGTCCCTGGGCGAAAGAAACTCTGGAGCCGATCACAGCGGCTCTCTTTAAACAGCCCGATCTCTTCGAGAGACTAGGATGGAAGGGTGGTTCAATCAGATGCGCCTAATTTCGCCCAGCCGCGCTCCGCTCCGCGTTGTCTCAGAGACCGCGCGCAGGTTGTCGCCTAAAATATGCTTTTAAATCACATTCAAACAGCAAACATTCCAATCACTTACTCTCATTCTCTCAGAGACCGCGCGCGATTCGCTGATAGATTCTTTGCTTTAAAAACGAAGACAGAAGCAGCTGATGTAAGGGCGCTCCTATCTGCAGAACCACGTTTGCAGGCTTAGCGCCGTTCCGCCCGCTCAGCCTCAATGTTACACTGGGGTGGACCCCAACATGCACATGCAGCCCTCGTTGCTGCAGGCGCACGGCCCCCCTGAACCCTGACCTGAACGCACTCCTACCCGATTCTAAAACAAGAACGAGTCTCACCTCCCCGAACGAGCCTGTATGCTCAGGCGCTACTCGTTGGTTCGACAAGCTCACCACAGGGGAGAAGGCAAAGGAGAAGCTCCAGCACTACAAGAGACGTTCCCCGAAGCCTCTCCCCTCTACCAGATCGTCTACCTCTCTCGGGATGACCTACAGTTCCAGTGGGAACCTCGGTTCCAGCATCATTATGGGTGCTGCCGCGACGAGGCACTGAAGACCTTCGACAAATACTTAAACTGCGGCATCCTCGCTCACGGCTTCGGCGTGAGCTCAGTCGAACGCTCAGCCCAACGGTGCCGCTCGGGTATACTGCGACGGCTGCCAGCACTCGCTCCTTATAGCCTTCTCTCCTGTGGTGAGCTTGTCTAACCGTACAAACGACGTGGGGTGTGCCGCTCCTGCGGGGCGAAGAGAGCGGTGAAGTTTGCGGCTTATCCGACGTAGCCTTGGCGAAGTCGGAAGCCTATTTACAACGAGGTCATCGAAGATGTCCCCCATCGCCATACCGTCTTTAGCATCCCAAAACGCTTGAGAGTCTTCTTCAAGTACGACCGAAAGCTCAACACCATCCTCTTTCATGCTGCTTGGGAGTCACTATCTCAAGTGCTCGGTCGGGATGATCGTGAGCTCGCTACTGCCTTCACCGTACAGACTGCCGGTGAGGCGTCAAACTATCATCCGCACCTGCACGGACCTCGGCGTGAGCTCGGTCGAACGACTTCTCGCCGATGGATGCTGGAAGGACGGCGTCTTTACCAGGTTCTCTGACGTAGATCTTCAAGCAATCGAAGAAGCATTCGCTAAACGGTTGCTCGCGCAACTCTACAAGCAAGAGCTTATCACTGACGATGATGTGGCTTCGACAGGCTCAGCCGAGCAGCGCAGATCCTCTCTCAGGATCATACGGGCTTTGACCTACCTGTCCGCCGTAGGCTTGCCGGAGGCGGATGGAGGAGTGACCTTTTTCACCACAAAGCGAGCAAGGAGTTCGTTGCGCGCTACATTAAGCGTACTCTCCTATCCTTAGAAAAGCTCTCAATACAGGACGACATCGTTACCTATACCACTAATGATGGTGCGGCTCACACCTGTCTCTGGTAGCCTGGAAAGTTTGGCGCTCTCAAGTTCCCTGCTCAACTCTCGTGCCATATCCCGAAGCCCGACGAAAGCATCACTCGACACTACGGTCGCTACTTCTGTAGGCGCAGAGGCGAAGGCGCTAAGCTGACTCCTCCTCCAGCTGAAGAAACAGAGAGCGACTATCGGCGTGAGTTCCGTAAGACCTCATTCAAGGGCTCCTAATTAACCTGCCCCAACCATGCCTCGACTAAAAATTGCCGTCTCCAAAGCACCTTTTAGCCCACACTACGACATTGCAAGGAAGATCGATCGCATTTTTGTAAGTAGGTGTCAGCTGTTAGTGGTAGAGGTGCGGGGTGCTAAAGAGTGTTGGAGGGGGTGCATAAATGTTGGCCAAAAAGGCGTTATTCACCCCTGAAGGGAGTTTTTGTCGTCTTCACAGACGATTGACACGGGCTAAGTAGCGAAAAACGGCGGAGGAGCGATACAGCTGCATTCCCGTCTCGAAGGAAGCGGTGTTTAGAAGTCGTCTGGACTAGGCTGACGCGCCAACAATGTGGCCCGAGAAGCAGAAGTATCCCACCGATGAAGAGTACCTCATCTCACTAAATCACAATCCGGAGGAGACGGCGGCGCGTGGTAAGTGGACAGATCTCGACTGCCTCAAACGAGTCAGTGAGCTCAATTCTAACCTTAACACGACACAGTCTGCCGACTATCATTGCCACGGTTGGAAACCGATGATTGTTGCAATGATGTGTTTTTGGTTCATGGTCGTTCTCTCTTTTATTTCTAAATTGATGTTATGTATTTTCATGATTTTTGTATAATCAATTATAGTTTCAACGGTATTGCACCATACGCTTCCAAAGTCGAACCAAAACTTCCATCATGATTGCCATTAGATTCAATATAATAGAGCACGTAATCGCCGGCAGGTATACCTTCTCTTATTGAACACGTTTTTTGCTCATGCCATGGTGTTACGCCGCATCGTTGAACCCAGTTTATTGTCCAATAATTGGAAACTGCCGTATCAGGAGGAATATTTCGCTTATCTAAAACTCTAATTTCACCATATCCATTAATTAGTGGTTGAGTTGATGATCCGGCAGCTATTGGTCCTGCATCAACTATCAGTTGAAATGGCGTATTAGGTTGAATAGCTGGTATAGTTACTTTAAATGGAACAGTTATATCTGAGTTACAACAACCAGTTGTTCTATATGAATATGTGACTGGCATCTCAAAAGTACCACATCTCATAGGACAACACCCCTGCGCGTTCTTGGCGATTCCGCATCCACAGCCAACATCGCTCTGCCCAGGACAGCACCCCTGCGCGTTCTTGGCGATTCCGCATCCACAACCGTAATCAAATTCTTTGCCAAGGCAGCCGCACGGCCCAAAACCCTTAGCGTCGATCGGTCCTGGGTTCCCGCAACCACATCCGAAGTCATTGCAGAGCTCAGACTCTCGTTGCGCAATCGCGGATACACTCGTCACGATGCCCATAAATATCGTTAACAGAGCTACGAGAAACGTCCTAGAAGCATAGTATCTCATGAACCACTCTCCTTTCCCTCTCTACTCGAGTCGCGCCGTACGCTGCGTGCCCCCAATGGGGAGGTCGGACGAGTCCCCTCGAAACATAAGTGAAATACGATAAGTAATTCCCCTAGCTGTCGCTCTTAGTAGCCAACTAGTAGAAGTCTCCTGAACGAGGGGATTTTCGCGTAACAACCTCGCTATGCCGTCTTTTTAATCTGTCCGGCCACCTCCCGAGAGAGCGTGGCTACAAGGGCGCTCAACTCGGCCACTCGTGACCCTGCGGTATCCTCCGTGACCCTCTCTGACCACTCTGAGATTAGAAACAAGCTCGGCAACGCCTCAGTCGCGAGGCTCCATCGGACCCGCAGTAGATTCCTTTAGGGGTCTTCATAGCACCTAGCAATTCTTTGCTTTAAGAACGCAGGCAGAAGCAGTTGAGCCGAGGGTGCGTCTATCTGCAGAACCATGCTTGCAGCCTCAAAGCGTACTTTTAGTCTGCTCCCGACTCAGCAGTTAAGGAGATATATACCCACTGCTTTACGCGAAACACGGTCAATATCGGCGACAACACCACGAATAAATCCATCACCTTCAGCAATCTCGTAAGGCGCGGGCTTCGGCCCCATAAAACGCTGGAGAGCAACCTGGGCGTCCATACCGATAACGCCAGTATTACTACCCGTCATTCCAAGGTCCGTTATGAACCCGGTGCCCCCTGGCAAAACCTGCGCATCTGAGGTTTGAACATGCGTGTGCGTACCTACAACGAGAGATAGCCGTCCATCCACATGGCGCGCCATCGCCCATTTCTCCGAGGTCGCCTCGGCATGCATATCGCACACGGTAATAGCATCGCCCTCAGACTCGATCATTCGAAACCACTTATTCATCACTTGAAAAGGGCAATCCAAAGCGCCGCCCATAAAAACACGCCCCATCAGGTTCACAACCAGCACTTTCGTTCCATCCGGCGCTTTCCAGGAGCACCATCCTTTACCAGGAGATGTATTCTCAGGAAAATTTAAAGGACGAACACACCAGCTCGAATTTTGCTCTATGAATTCAGCTGAACCTTTCCTCTGAAAAGCGTGATCTCCCAACGTCACAATGTCCGCCCCCGCATCACGAATTTCGCGCGCGGTCCCCGCGTCTATCCCCGCTCCTCCAGCGGCATTCTCACCATTCACTACAACAAGATCCGCGTTCGTGGCTTCTCGAATACTCCTCAGGCGATCCCTCAAAGCAGCTCTACCTGGTCGGCCGACAACATCGCCGATACAGATTACTCGAAAATTAGATCGTTCCTTCATGGGATACTCAAGTATAGGTTTCATAATGCTCCGTGTCGCACTTGGACCACACCCCGTTCGTGGCACAAAAAATCCATCGCTATGTCATGATTATCAACTGGAATCTGAGGCACGATCTGCAACGACCAACATACTCCTATTTTTATGGCACGAGAGAGTCTCGGGTCACCAAGGAATCGGTCATAGTGACCTCCTCCACGACCCAATCTCTTACCGGTGGCATCAAATGCCATTCCTGGAGTTACAACGACGATCACTCCCTCATCCTCCGGCCGGAATGATTCCCCATATCCCCGACGAGGCTGCACCACTCCTCTCGCACCAGGCTCAAGATTTTGCGCCCAATCATCAAATACGCGCACAAATGACATCACACCGGTCTCAGCCACTCGAGGCAGATACACATATGAACCTCTCAGCATCTGTCCAATGAAACTCGTCAGATCAACTTCGCCCGGGAAACAGGGCACCCATGCCACGACATGCCGTGTGAGGCTCGTTGATGTTTCAGCGTTCACCAGACCAGTCAGGTGTTCACACACCTCTGAATGAGCTTTCAAAGCCCATCGCTTATCAAGGTTCGACAGGACAATTTTCATCTCCTGTCGTAGTTCCTTCTTGGATTGCTGGAGCACCATACCTCCTACACCGAGCCATACACGATGAGACACCCTCACCCGATTTAACTGGGGCCCCTACACCTATGCGGGGCACCCCTAACGATCACCATGGGACTCTTAAGGCCTTGATACGACCGATTGCGGATCCAGTTGCCTTCATCGTGGCCCTCCTAACTGTGCCTGAAAACAGAGATTTTCAAAAGCTTTCGGATAGCAGCTACGTTTATATTATTATTATAGTATGAGGTTTTTCACCGGTTTTAGGGGATTTGTAGCGATCCTATCTATTCTTACCCTTACCCCCGGACAGGCATTTCCACAGGAGTTCATCTCGTGTGAAGCTCTTCAGGGTCGCCCACCATCCTCGCCTCGCTTTAGCCTACCGATTGTACGCCCATCGCACTTTCTTACTTTACTTACCTGGTCAGACGCGGAAGAGAGATTCGAGTCCGTGCGGCGTGCTTACAGAGCACGAAATTTCCCAACCGCTTCGAAACTTAAGTTATCCTCCACATCGGCAATCAACGCTTTTGTGCATGGAACGGACACGATTGCTGTCACCTCAGGGCTGCTACGAACTCTCTCACACGCGGACGACCTGACATTTATCATCAGTCATGAAATGGCGCATATCGCTTTGAAGCATCCTCATCAGGCCACCGCTGACATGGAGAATGCGGCCGATACATTGGCTATCTCAATTCTACGAGACCTCCACGTAGATCCATGCGCCTCGCTCCTAACCCTCACGTCGATGAAACATTATGTTCCTTTGTACTCCCGTTCCTTGGAACAGCGGTTAGCCTACCTTTCTCAGGGCCCGTCGTGGGACTGCTCGCTTTTCCTCCCATCACAACCTCCAACCGTCTCAAGGCGGTAGCCTTAAACACCTAGAAACACGTGGGATTAAGCCCCGTATTCAGCATTTTTCAGTTCAAGTTAGCCTCACACTACGCCGATTACCTATATGGAACCTGAAACCGGGGAGAATACATGACACCTACTATTGTTTCGCCAGGCACGGTCGCGCCGCGTCACGCAGAGGCAAAAAGTCTGTCTCACTCCCGACTCTTGAGGTCTTGAACAGTACGATGGGCACCATCGAGTCGCCTCATACGCTATCGCAAGTGGAGAGAACAACCACTTCGATACTTTTGGTAGAGCCTGAGGCAGGCGATCGCAATCTCCTGCGCGCGACCCTGAGGAGCCTCGGATTCGGCACCATAGCGGAGGCGCCAAACCATCATGCTGCTCTCGATAAATTTGAGGGACGCAAGTTTACCCACCTTATTTTTGACGCGAAAAAAGGGAACTATCCAATCAAAGAGTGGTTCACTCAGATTTTAGAGATCTCCCCTCACATCGTCGCCATTCCAACATCAGCTAACCCAAGCGTTGATGACGTTTTTGAGCTGCTTCTGGCGGGCGCTCGAGGGTATCTTGTAAAGCCTTTCGCCCGAGACGATGTCGATCAATCAGTCGTACTTGCTACGAAAGGCGAGCCGATTCCGGACGTTGTGAAACAAGCCCGCGACCGAAACGAAGCGCTTGTGGCAATTATAATGACGAGCCTCGATCGATTAGCAACCGTGTACCGCCAATCCCAGCAGTTCGAGACGGCCCAGCGCGAACTTCCACGGGCCATGGCCTCACTGAGGCGTGCCTCAGACCTCGCCTTGACGTTCGCCAAGGGCGGAGAAAACGGCTTGATTGAAGCTATGGAGAAATTTTGCGTAGACAAGAGCAAAGGGCCTGCTACACGGCTCGGTCGCTTACGCAAACGCCTCTCCTCTCACCGAGGAGCGGATGATGTTTCATCCGAAACCTAGCAGTACCGACGCGTATGAGGCGGATTGTTCGATGACTGAATCACAAAAATCGGAGATGGCTTCATATCACAGGAAGAGTCTCGCCTTTCCACCATAAAGACGATGCGACTACGTATGAATACGAATTGCAAAACCTCTTTCTACACAATCATAGTAGCCATCCTGGTGCACGCTGGCTGCACCTGCACTACCATCGCGCCATGCGCTTACGCTCAAGGCCTCGATGAGCTACTGCAGTCGCCTGCCCTACAAAAGCTCAACAAGGAAACCCGAAACTCCGAAATTGCCACGACTAAGGACCTCGACGAGCATTCTAATTTCGCGTCGATCTGGCAGAGCAGCAGCGCGCCACTAACACTAACAACCTGGCTCGGCGCTCGCATCTATGGATACAAAATCCTGAGCAACTCGGCGAGACTGTTTAAGGAGTATGCGGGCGCGGAAGCTCTACTAGCCAACGCGGACCGCGTGAAGGTTCACCTCACGGTTCAGGTTCCTCGTCCGTCCTACACTATCATGGCGCAGTACAAGACTCTTGAGAGCTTCAATCGATTCCGTCCCCCACTCCTAGACAGCATCGCCGAACAAAGTATGAAAATTCAGGGAGTGGAGGCCACCTACTATCGCACGCGCTTAGGCGAGTGCTCGTTGGTGTTCAACACTGAGCGTCTCGGAATCGTGAACTTGCGGGTAGAGAAATGCATCGATTCCCGTGTGATGATGGACATCGCCAAACGCCTCAATTTCGAACGACTGAATCAAAAGTTAAAATCGTAGGTATCCTCTTAGCGCGCGCCCGTCCCAAGCAGAACCGCCGGCACCGTCTTGATCAAAAGAAGAAGATCCCCAGTGAGAGACCAGTTGTCGATATAATCAAGGTCCAACTTCACCCATGAATCAAAATCTGAGATCTCATTCCTACCACTTACTTGCCACTTACACGTTAGCCCCGGACGCATAGAGAGTCGGCGCCTCGATTTCCGCTCATATAAACTCACCTCTCCGGGGATGGGAGGCCGCGGACCCACAAGGCTCATATCTCCAATGAACACATTCCATAACTGCGGCAATTCATCCAAGCTAAAGCGGCGCATAAAGCGGCCAAACGGTGTGATCCGTGGATCGTCCCTCATCTTGAAAGCTGGGCCTCGCATCTCATTTTTCTCGCGTAAGCTTTGAAGATCTTTCTCCGCTCCAACGTACATCGAGCGAAACTTAAACATCTCAAAGAGTCGCCCGTTGAGCCCCATACGGGTCTGCCTGAAAAAGACCGGCCCTGGTGAAGTCTT
>JAFMIS010000348.1 GCA_017853915.1 bacterium | reverse complement strand
GGCGCCCGACCCGGGCGCCCTCCAAACGACGATGTTATTAGAGGGCGGCCGGCCCGGCCGCCAGGTATAACGTGAACGGCGAACGTGCCGGGTAATTTGTGATACTGTGGCGCCCGACCCGGGCGCCCTCCAAACGACGATGTTATTAGAGGGCGGCCGGCCCGGCCGCCAGGTATAACGTGAACGGCGAACGTGCCGGGTGTTTGTGATATTTTGGCTTTCGACCTGGGCGTTCTCTAGTAGATCAAAGAATGAATTGAGAGGGAGCGTTTATATCCGCGTAAGTTCAAAAATCAACGTAGAGCGATATCGGCCATCGAAGCGATGTGGAGGAGGGGGGCTGTTCGGGCGCCGTCGGGATTGCGGCTCGCACAGCGGAATAATCTGGACGTCTCGGCGAATTTTAGTGAGACTTCTGCTACCTCAAAACAATAACGACAAGCTGAGAGAGGAGCACACGCTATGGCGAAAAGATTAGGAGTAGGCTTCATAGGAAGTGGTTTCATTACCAAGTTTCATATCCGCTCGTTTGTAGCGGTACGCGACGCCGATATTCTGGGCGTCTGGAGCCCTCACATCGAGCATGCGCGAGATGCTGCTGCGCTCGCATGTGAAGTTGGAGTAGGAGACGCTCGGGGATACGAATCGCTCGAGGCTCTTGTAGCAGCGCCGGGGATTGAGGCGCTCTGGATATGTGGACCCAATTTCGCGCGAGTTGAGAACATAGAGAAGCTGGATGCCGCCATGCGCAAGCATCCAGGTAAGATTAAAGCTTTGGCGTGTGAGAAACCTCTTGGGCGAAACGTCCCAGAGGCTCGGTTGCTGGTAAAATTCGTGGAGCACCACAAGCTGCTTCATGGTTACCTTGAGGATCAACTTTTCGAGCCGGCCGTGGTTCGAGGTAGAGAGATCGTCTGGAGGCGTGGAGCCGCTTTGACGGGTCGGCCATACATTGCCCGAGCCGCGGAGGAGCATAGCGGTCCACATATGCCGTGGTTTTGGCAGGGAGAGATGCAGGGTGGTGGCGTGCTCAATGACATGATGTGTCACAGTGTGGAGGTTGCGCGCTATCTCCTTACTGAGCCGGGTAAGCCACGCAGCAGTATCACGCCGGTGAAGGTGTCGGCGTCGATTGCGAGCGTAAAGTGGTCGCGCCCGGAGTACGTTGAAGTGCTCAAACAAATGATGGGGAAGGATGTTGATTACGCTCGGCGACCAGCGGAGGACTTTGCCCGGGCGACAATTTTTTATAAAGATGAGTTGGGAAACCCTTTAATATCCGAGGTCACTACCTCATGGAGTTATGTTGGCGCGGGGCTTCGTTTAAGTACCGAGCTTCTCGGTCCAGAATACTCGATGAGTATCAATACTCTGGACACGGGCTTGAAGCTATTTTTCAGCAGAAATGTGAGGGGATCGAGCGGGGAGGATCTTGTTGAGAAGCAAAACGCCGAGCAGGGGCTCATGCCAGTAGTGCCTAATGAGGCTGCAGAATATGGATACGAGGGGGAGAATCGTTATTTTACGCGGTGCTTTCTCCGGGATGAGCAGCCCGAGGTGAGTTTTTATGATGGCCTCGCGGTAACTGAGCTGCTGATGGCTGCGTATAAGAGTGCTGAGGAGGAGCGCACGATCGACCTGGTCCCCGGTGCCTTCGATGATTTCGTGCCATCAGTAGCGCGTGGAGAATGGAATCCTCGTGCGGCTTATCGATGAGTTATCTGCTCTCGATGCTCACTCAGATAAACAAATAGTTTAACTTCCGTATCGCGAGCGAGGTGACGGTCGTATTGTCGCGCAAAGCGGGCTGCCTTTGAGTTCACGTTTTTAATGCCAGAACCGGTCGGCTCACCGTAGGCGCGCCAAGCATCCTCGGTGGAATGAGCGGCCTCGAGAGCTCCGATAGTGAACAGACTCTTGATTATGTGCTCCATCCGCGCTGGTGGAGTGGCATCGAGAACGGAATAGAGGCCATGCATTCTGGCCCGCGAATTCGTCTCGTATGCGAGCACAAATGTTCGCTGTTCATCTGAGAGATGTTCATTGTCGATTGAGGTATTCGGCGAGTTTGCCCTCTCAAAAGAACCGCCCAGTTGAGTGTAGGCTTGTAACAGCTGTTCCTTGCGGTCAATGTCGGCTGATTTAACCCGATATCCTACCACGGTTGCCGTTATGCCTGATATCAACAAGAGAAAGAGCATGAAAAGGATCGAGCTTCTCTGGTCGAGGAGGGGGGAGCCTATTGTCTCCGAGTCGTTGGTCTCGTTCATAGGAAGTTACATGCTCGCTGTGCGTAATCGAGCCTCATTATGGATCGTCTCAAGGGTCCGTTCGAGCGATGCGATGGTAGACTGATCCTGATCAGTAAAGGTTTGTTTGGACCAGCATGTGGCAAGAGTCAGTCGGTACTTCGAAAGAGTCCGTAGTAGCTCCTGTTGTAATCGCGGATCTGTCACCTCGGTTTGAGCGAAGTGAAGGATGTCTCGGTATCGTTTCTGTTTCGATGCGAGTCTCGGAAGTTCCATATTCAAACCTGTATCACGAGTCCGGATATTTTCTCTACGCTACGCCGCTGGGCGCGTGCTCACGGGGTGCTTGCCCATACTCCGTGAGGCGATTCTGCTCTGCAAGCGGGCATTGTGTCACCCCTTTTCCGTAAATTACATACGGCGACCTGAGAACGGTGCCAGGTCGAAGACCACAAAATAAGCTCCTGGACCCACAGTAAGGGGGTGATCTCGGGTACAAAAGAGGTAAAACCGGGAATTGCTGCAGTTATATCTTCCGGGATAGATTGGGGATTTTTTTGCACTTCACAACTCGGGCGCACTCGGGCTATCAACGAGCGCAGCGGGCAGTAAGGGTTTCTGACTCCGCGATGGGAGTTTTGAGCAGTGGAATGCTCCTCGGAGAG
>JAFMIS010000347.1 GCA_017853915.1 bacterium | reverse complement strand
AAGGTTAGTTGTCTTTTGTGTTCTTAACATGCTGAAAAGAGGATGGAAAAATCAGTTTTCAAACTATAGTTCTGAGCGCTGCGTCGCGCGCGGTCTCTGAGACAATCGCGGCGTTGACGGAAAGAGTGGGGCCCTTTAGCGTGAGGCGTGATGATAGAGCAAAAGAGAAAGGCGCTGCTGGGTTTGTTGGCTGATTTTCAGGCTCAAGGAGCTGCGCAGGAGGATCAGAGAAAGCAGATCATCGCGCTGGTCTCGAACGCTGAGCGATGCGCTTGGAGAGATAATTTTGTCCCGGGACACATCACAGGTTCAGCATGGATAGTGAATCAGAAAAGGGACCGAGCGCTTCTTCTGCATCATGGAAAACTTAATCGGTGGTTGCAGCCCGGAGGTCACGCAGACGGAGAGTTTGATCTTGCTTCGGTAGCGTTTCGAGAGGCGAGCGAGGAAACTGGATTGCGCTCGATAGCGCTGGCGCGCCCAACGATTTTCGACATCGACATCCATTCAATTCCGGCCCGGAAAGATGAGCCAGAGCATCTGCATTTTGACGTTAGATTTCTTTTCACTGCCGATGACGCAGAGCCTCTGGTGATGAGCGAGGAGTCTCGTGATGTTCAGTGGGTGCTTCTTTCTCAGCTGACTGTCCTGACTCGGGAGGAGTCCGTGCTTCGTATGGCGCGCGCCATGTAAATCTCGCTGCTCTTACGAGTGAGGGTATTAGCCTAAAAATGAGATCAGTTTATCAACCTCAGAGCGAGCCCCTTCAAGACTCTCAAGCGCTGGCGTCTCTAAAATAAAGGGTATGTGAGAGAGCTTCTTGTGATTAAACACCGCCTCGAGAGCTTTCTTGCCGATTAATCCATCGCCGATATTTTCATGGCGATCCTTCCTGCTTCCTAATTCGGTTTTGCTGTCATTGAGATGGATAGACCAAACTTTTTCCAAGGTAAGCGACTTCTCAATATTCTCTATAACGCCATCGAGGTCAGTGGCCAGGTCGTAGCCACTTGCCCACATATGCTGAGTATCGAGTCCAAACCCGACGAGCTCTTTGCGTTCAAGTTGAGAATATATCAATTCAAGCTCCTCAACTTTATCTCCGATGATACTCCCCGAGCCCGCTGCAACCTCCATAATTAAGCGTGAGTTCTCAGGGGCCTTTTCAAGAACCCAATTGAGGCCAGCTACGACGCGATCGTATCCCTCAGCCTCATCTGGCTGATCTTTCATGCTTCCAACGTGAAAGATGACTCCGGCGCCTCCAATTCGAGCGCTGAGGTCGAGATAATTGAGTAATGAAGTTTTGGCGAGATGGAATTTCTGTGGGTCCGGAGTCGCCATGTTGATCAGATATATAGCGTGAAAGAATACTTTCTCCAGGCACGTTCCTGCTTGAGCCTTGTTGAAAGCGTCCTCAAGTCCAGCCGCGAATGGCTGGGAGTTCCACCGTTGAGGAGGGGATGGATGGACCTGAATTGTATTGATTCCAAGCTCCACGGCGGCCGCTACGGCATTAGGTAGACCGCCAGCACAAGAGACGTGAGCGCCGAAGTATCGTTTCATAGTGGGGACCCCCTTCAGTGATTGCGACCGGGGGAGATACTACATAAACTACTCATGGCAAGTCGAGAGACAGGTCTATGACCAAGACGGTATTTGTTTTCATTGTTGGGGTAAGCCTGGGGGCAACCGGCCTCCTCGTGCTTCAGCGTGCCCAACAGCCGGGCGTGGGGCAGGTGGTCGTTACTCCCGCACCGGTGCCTATGGAGTGCCAGCAACAACTCTCCCACGAGCGAGATCGAGCGGCAGAGCTTGAGAGGCAGCTTGCCCAATCCTCACGTGCACGGGTTCAAGTAGTCGAAACTGCTTCGGTGTCATCAGGGGTAGCGCCGCAGGTAGAGCGGGAAGATAGCAGTTCTGAGCCTGAACCCGAGGTCGATCGATGGAGGATCTCAGCTATTGAGAAGTTTGTGCCACTCAGCGAGGAGCAGAAGCGAAGACTTGAGGAAAAATATCAGATTGAGCGTGAAAATAAAGTGAATGACTCTGACACCGAAACTGAGTCTCTCGAGTCGATTCTTGGGGAGGAAAACGCCAAGTATTATCGCGAGCAGGTGCAGGCGGCTTTTGATCGTGTTCAAAAACAGGAAGCTGAGAAAGAAGTCGCGTGGCTGTCTCGCCAACTTAATCTGAATCAAGAGCAGGAGCGCTCAGTGCAAGGGGTGTTTGCCGAGGTCGAGCAGACGGTGGATAGAGAGTTTAGCGAACAGCAGCATGGTGTTGCTCGGAGCCCCCAGGAGCGAGTGCGTCAGATGATCGCTGAAAATCGTCGACGCTCTCAGCTTCTGCTGGAGCGGTTGCAGGGAATCCTAAGGCCGGATCAATATCAAGCATATGCGCGAATTCAGGCGGATTCATCGGAGTCTGATGTTGAGGTCTTCCACGATCCCGGCCAACACCAATAGGGTGTTATTTCTTTTGTGTTTGGCAGTATGTGATGTAATCCGCGATGCTCTGTCGAATAACCCGGTGCGCAGTCGCCTTATTATACACCTGTGCTACTTCTACCGGGGGATTCTTTCGAGAGCCCGGAATCTCCTTATAGGTCAAAAAGTAGTGTCGTAAGCGATCAATAAAAGCTTTGGGGACATCGTTGATATCATCGACATTACCGTAGACTCCATCGCCCTCAAGAACAGCGATTATCTTGTCGTCGGCCTCGGACTTGTCGACGATCTTTAAACCCCCAACCGGCCGCGCTCGCACTAATATGTCGCCGTGCAGAATCGGCCGGTCCGCTATAATACAGATGTCGAGTGGGTCTCCATCGCCTTTGACTCGCTTACGTTTGAGCGCTCTGGCACACAATGCGCCGACGCCATCTCCACAGTATGTCTGCGGTACAAACCCGTAGAGGGCGGGGC
>JAFMIS010000346.1 GCA_017853915.1 bacterium | reverse complement strand
GTATTGCCCCGGGGATGTGCGTTATGAGCTAACGGGCAGCTTTTGTTGATGTTTACGGGGCGCTTAGATATCAGGGGTTTGACTACATCCGAGTTGGATTGTACCTTCCTGGTAACACTGCGCCACGCTTTGATTATTCATCAACAGGCGCCCAAGGGTGGCTTAATGTCGCTAGCTATCAGAGATGTAAAACCTGAGACATTGCAGGGCCCGCGTGTGGAGCAGGGAGCGGAGGATCTCTCCCGCGAGGTGCGCAATAATGATCAGTATCAAGCAGGGAAATCGTGGTGGAGGCAGGAGTTCTCACTAGCAAATGTTCTGAGCTTTATTCTTCTGGTGGGATACGCGGTGGCCTTTGTCCAGAGTTTAGGGGGGCGTTGGTTCAGTCCAGAATGGACAACCGACGATGCCACGCAACAAACCTATCCCTTCTTTGATGCGCTTTATCCAGATCGTTTCAATAACGACCTGGTATCGGAGGCTATGCGCGGCAGTCTCCCCCCCCTCCACTACTGGTTGGGTTATGGCATAACGAAGATAACTCAAAGCCCGATCATGACGGGTCATTGGATGATGCTGATCCAGGTTGGGTTGGCGTGTTGTTTTCTCTTCGCCGCCATACGGCGCTCCTCGGCAACGACTCCTGCGTTGTTGGCGGTGACCTGGCTCTTGCATTCTCGTCACGCGATACAGCGCATGACGGGTGGATTGCCTCGAGGGTGGACTCCGGCGATATTTGCGGCTTTTTTGTATTTTTCGATGAGTGGAAAACATCGCGCGACCCTGGTGGTGATCGCGCTAGCGGTTCTCCTTAACCCGCCAGGGGCTTTGATCGTCGGGGTGGCTTACGGCCTGGTGTTGGTGTGGAGGTCGTATGGTGGTCAGGGGGATGCGCGATACCTGGCGCGAGGTAGACTCAAGGGGGCCCTGGCTCTCGTTCCGCTATTCGCCCTGATGGCATTCCTGGTGGTGGAGCGCCCCCCAGAGATCGGTCAGATGGTCTCTCTTGAGGAGGCGTCACAGATGCCGGAGTTTTCAAGACCTCGAGGTCGCTTCCCGTTCTTGCCATTGCGCCCAGCGTCTGAGGAGCTTGAGATGTTTGGCTGGCAAGCGTTCTTAAGTCGTATGAATCGAGCCTCTCCATTCTGGCGAGAAAATACAGATGTGGTGGTTATCGGTGGTTTGGTGCTGATAGGTGCACTAGGACTGCGCCGTCGCCGTGCTGTTTTTCCGCATGAAGTTGTTCTGTTCGGTGTCGCGTCGCTGATTACCTATTCACTCTCTCGCCTGGTTGCATTCAAGCTTTTTGTACCTGACCGTCATATCCAGATTCCGATGGTATTTGTTCTCATCTCGCTCTTCTGTGTGGGAACCTGGAGGGCTCTTCATAATTACGGTACTACGGAATTCAAGAGCAACTCGTCGCAGTCAGATAGCCGGTTGCGCCACGCGTGGGCGAGTCTGGTAGGCCTGGTTCTTGTCGGATTTCTGGTGTGGGAGGGATCTGGTGCGGGTTTGGCGGGGAACGCAAACTTCAATTATCCGATCTCAAAGCGTGGTGGGTATTATGAGTGGCTCCGTGCTCATGCTCCTGAAGACGCCCTTGTGGCGTGTCACCCCACTCATTGTGATGGAGTACAGTTGCTGGCCGAGCGCAAAGCTTTTGTAACCACGGAGACCTCACATCCGTTTTATCCCCGTTACAACTCGGAGATGCGCAGAAGAAGTGAGCTGGCCCTTCGGGCTCAATTTAGCGAGTCACTGGAGGAGTTAGTGACTCTCCTGGAACCCGAGGGGATTACTTATTTTGTATTTCGTCGCGCTGATTTTCTGCCCGGAGCTCTGCCGAAAGTATCGTTTTTTCCTCCCCTTGATGTGTTGGCGAAACAACTAGCGGCGCGCCCCTCTGGAAAGTTTGTGTACTATGAATTGTCTGATGAGCGTAATTCAGTTAAGTATCCGTTTGTAACTTTCGCGGACTCCTTCTCTGTTATCGTTGATGTGCGCGCCGTCAGCGCGTACCTGCGTGACAAGGGATGGGCCAGGCCTCAGTCCTCGCTTCATTCCTCTATGGAACGTCATGCGATGAGTCGACGAACGTTTATTGCTCGAGGGCAGACGCTCGTGGGCTCGCCGAGCTAAAAGTAGTAGTCATCCATGGAATTCAGAAGCATCCTCTCTCAGTGTAAATTTTTGATTGCGTGCGCCGCTCTCGTTGGGGTGTTTGTGGCAGGTAGTCTTTCCGAGCATATGTTCTCCGGGCGCCGGCTTAATCGAATCGCGATCGGTGGATTGTCGTCTGATGGCTGGGTGGGAACAGAAGCTCAGTTCTCCGTTCCGGGCGTTATGGCGGGACTTAATTCTCTGGAAATTGCTTTTAACCCTGTGCGCCCCGGTGCCCCTGAGCCACCGCGCGTTGCGATACGTATATGTGGATCGGCAGAGAGGGAGATAGTTGTTGTATCTGCCGAGCCGATTAAGCTCCGAATTCCTTACGCGTGCTCCCCTGTAGAAGTGAATGTGCGAGGGCTTAATTCTTTCTCGCCGAGTAATGAACGAGACAAGCGAGAGCTGAGCGTTCAAATAAACTCGATGCGGGTGTCTTCGATGCTGTCGGTGCCGTTGGTGTCCCCGGAGATGATGGCGATGGTGGTAAGCGTCGTTGTGAGTTTAGTAGTACTGGCCATGGTGATAGCTGCACAGCTGGGAGTTTCGCCGACCTTGATGGGAGTGGTGATGCTTGGTGTCGTTGCCACAACCGGAATCGCGCTCGATGTTGATTGTGATCGGATGGCCCCGTTGGCGATCTTTGTTGTCAGCGTACTGGCGGGTATTGCGTTGTGCCACCATCAGGATAAGGAAGACCGCTCAAGCGTTATCCCGGCCGGCGTCGTAGCCTCTGTTGCTTTTATCGTTGGCGCGATCCTAC
>JAFMIS010000345.1 GCA_017853915.1 bacterium | reverse complement strand
AGCGGGCGCGCCAGCGCTCCGCTCGAGTGCCATGTTATCCCAGAGCGAGCCGCCCGTCTCCCAGCAAATCCGAAGTCCCCACACGCACATACAACCCTGATGACCGCAGGCGCATAGCTCTTCCTGAAGCCTGACCTGAATCCCTATCCGCACTCCTACCCAATTCTGACACGCCCATTAGCCTCACCTTCCCGAACCAGCCTGCATACTCAGGCGCTGCAGGGCTAGCGCGCGCCTAACTTAATCCGTCTTGTCCCCAAATAGCTCCGGTTAATCCGCGCCCCATGAATTGAATGGCCTGATAAACGCCCACTCCTGCTGCAACGCCACCGAAAAACGGCACTGGAGCGAGCCCAAATAATGCCAGGCTCGTTCCTGCAACGCTGACGCCGGACATCCAGCCAACTCCATGAGTCAGTAAATCAAATGCATCTCGAATGACCCCACTGGCACTGAAGTAGTAATCGTAGGCGGCTTTTCCAAAGGGAAAGTGCTCTCGAAGAGAGCCAGCTCGTTGCTCTGACGCCCTGTGGAGCATGGGTGATGCGTCTGCCAAGGTGTTCGGGGATGGAGCACTCTTCGCTAATGAGGCCAATGCCGTTTCGAGCTTTGGAAGGGTTAAATTAACGAGATCAAGGCTCTCTGGCTGAGCGAGAAGAGCACTCGATGCCGGCGCAGGCACACGTCCAGAGGTGCCTTGCTCCTGGAGATGCAAGCCCCCCCAGGGTTTCACATCAAGGGGACTCCGCTCGATTGCATCAGCTCCCTGTGAGCTTGCCCCGCTTGCGCCGTTCGAACCAACAACCGTGGAGCTGTCCCTTTTCACCATGCCCTGAGTTACGTCTGACATACAGCTATCCTCTCGCTACAAGCCTCGCTCACCTCGATCTTTACTGTTCAACAATCCACCCCCGATTTCCTCATCACATGTAACTCGACGGGTCGCGCCACGGATACTTTCCATCTGGCAATGACTGTTCCCAGGTTGCCTTAGTGTCGCCGAAGAGCCCCCGCACCTTGTGGCTGCACATCTCTGCAAGGTATCCCCCCAAGGCTCCCGCTCCGGCAATTGCAAAGCCTCCGATGCAAAGGCCCGCCATCTGCCCTAGTGACAAGCCGGACCAAAACATAATGGGAAGAGACGGAACCGAAACGACGGCGATGAGCACCCCCGTATATTCCGCAATTCCCGAGGTGACCCGCCCTACAACGAGCGGAGCCGCTAGCACCGCCCTAGCAACGCCACCTGCGGTCTCCCCCTTCGAAAACTTATCGCCTATGTCTGTGAGCAGCCTCACAAGCGGCGAGTTCTCCTGGTTTCTCTCCGTAAAGTACTCAGGTTTAGGCAAGGGGTCAGAGAGGCGCAAGCCAGTCTTACCCATCAGCGCAGCTGTTTCGGAGTGTTCGGGCGCGAGCGATAGCGCCGGCTTCCCCTCTTTGTGAAAGGCCGTTTCCGCAATCTGCGGCTTTGAAGGCTTACTAAGTGCTTCCAATCCTGAATCAGACCGGGCAGCCGGTGATGCTCCTGCTATCTCACGCTTATTCGGTAACCCACCCTCTGCGCCAGGGCTCCTCATTGCTACACTCATGCTTCCCATACCAAACTCCACCTCTGTTCCGCCCCGTTTAATTCGCTTCTCAACGGGGCTTTTGTCTCCCTTCCAGAGAGTACCAACACAAAGAAAGCTAGTCGCGGGAAGGCTGGAGATTACCGGAGAAATCGCGGAATACCTGACAGTTAGAGCGTACGATTGTGTCGACGAGATTTCGACAACTATACCTAGGCGAGCGGCACGCTACTCCAGCCGCTCCCAGAGAAGCGTGAAGTACCAGCGGCTAAAGTTCGCGAAGTGCTTGTTCCTAATCTCGAGCGCAGATTCACTCTCCGGCGACATCAGGGAGATAAGAACAACGTCATCCACGATGACTAGGTCAGCCACGCTCTGAAGCTCTTGAGCGACTCTTTTCACTTTGTGGTTGGGGTTTGCGACCTTCTGGGCGTACCAGTCTGCCATTGGGCCATTGACGATAATGTCCTTGATGCAGCTGCGTCTCTTGCCGGTTTTCTCCAGGAAGTACGTCGCCCATTCCTGAATTTCCTCTGAATACAGCGCAACCTGAGGATTCCACACTGCGCAATAGTCGCTGTTTAAGATGTATCCCGTCAGCACCTCGTAGTATTCCGCAGCTGAGTTTATGCTGCGTACACCCAGGGCCCCCGCCTCTATTGTTTGCCAGCCGCGATACTTTTCAATGCGCGGCCTAATCAGCTCGATTGAGGCGGCTACTTTTTCGAAGTCAGCACGCGCGCGGTTCAATAGGATCGACGAAACCTCCTCGACAGGCACCGGCACAAACTCTGCTGTTCCCTTGTTTGTGGATCGACTCACTAGTTTTCGCGCTTCCAGCCCCTGCAGCGCCGAGTACACTGTGGAACGCTTCAGGTTCAGGGCCTTCGCGATTTGCCCCGCAGCCCGCCCGCCTCGCCCGAGAAGATGGACGAATACGTCGTATTCGGTGGCGTTAAGCCCACAGGCGATAAACTCGTCCTTCATGCATAGTAGATCGTTTGAAAATGTTGGCCGCTTTAGGATTTTTTGTGTTCCTAAGGGCTTCGCAGAAGACTTTCGCAACCACGGGAGCTTTTACCGGCTAAATCAGTGAAAAAGTACGCATCTCATAAAACGGTGTGCCTGCCATTCGCCGCCCGGAGGATTGGTGGCTCCAAAACCTGACAGGAACTCTGTTGGGCCCCAAAAAGCGTTATGGACGCAACTCTTTTGGTCAGCCATGGTCGGCATTACTTGTAGATGACATGAGGGCTAGCTGCGAAAAACTTGTAGGTGCCCCAAAAGGAACACCTACTTGTGAGTAAGGCGCTACACATATTTAGGGCCTCGTACTACTTCTGCGCATGTAGCGACTTATCACTTTTGTGCGAGGCTTATGATCTCAG
>JAFMIS010000344.1 GCA_017853915.1 bacterium | reverse complement strand
GGAGTCCAAAAGGAACTGCCGAGCGAGCAGCTTCGACGCAATTGTCCCTGTGCAGGGTGTCGAGAAATGAGAGGGGATGATTCTCACGCGAAACCCCTCACGGGCAAGAAGCGCTCCCTAACCGTTATTCAGAGTAGTCTCCAGCAGGAATTAGAACTGGTTGAGGTGTGGGGAGTCGGTCAGTACGCAGTAGGCATGCGCTGGGCAGATGGCCACGGCTCAGGCATCTATACCTTCGACTATCTGCGAGCATTGGCAACGACTTAATCGAGCTCTGCACCCAGAATCACCTTAAAAACTTACGGTACACGAAAAGGACGTTCGTCCCTGTTCATTTGGGAAATAACTAAGAGGGAGTCGACTCTGGCTCTCCGCCGCTTCCACCTCTACCACGCACCTCAGCAATACGGCGCACGATGCGCCCCTTGGAGAGATCATAGGGCGAGATCTCAACGACCACCTTATCTCCAGGCAACACCCGGATGTAGAATTTGCGCATCTTTCCCGCAAGGTGCGCCAACACCTCATGCCCATTATCACACTGCACTCGGAAGGCGTTGGGAAAGCACTCCTTCACCACTCCATTCAGCTCAATCGCGTCTTTTGCCATGCTTTTTTTACTACCCTTTTGTCTCTCCGACAGATACTCCGCTGCGGCTCTTCCCTTAGATTCGGCCAGAGCCTACCCTTGACGGAATTCCGATGCAAGTAAAGCTAATTATCCCCCGTAAAGGGGCCCATTCTTCTAAACTTCTCGTACCTCTTGGCGACCAGTTCCTTAACCGACAATTTAGAGAGCGGCTCCAAATTACGCACGAGAGCGGCTCGCAGCAACTCGGCAGCCTCTTTATGGTTGCTATGGGCACCACCGGCTGGCTCTGGGACAATCTCATCGATCAAGTTCAATCGTTTGAGGTCCTGAGCCGTTACATTTAAAGCTTCCGCAGCCGTAGACGCTTGCTCTACCGACACTTCGGCCTTATCCGCCGAATGCCATAGAATCGAAGCGCATCCCTCTGGAGTGATGACTGAATAGCAGGCGTTCTCCATCATAAGGATGCGGTCCCCGACTCCAAGTGCCAAGGCACCTCCACTGCCACCCTCTCCGATCACCACACAGATAATCGGAACTGTCAGCTCGGACATCTCGGCGAGGTTTCGAGCTATCGCCTCGGCCTGTCCCCGCTCCTCAGCCTCTAGTCCTGGAAAGGCCCCCTGTGTATCAATAAAAGTGATCAGCGGCAAACCGAACTTCTCAGCCATATGAAACAACCGCAATGCTTTACGGTATCCCTCCGGATTCGGCATGCCGAAGTTGCGCTTCAAACGCTCGGCGGTGGTGCGTCCACGCTGATGGCCGACAACCATGACTGGAACCTCCCCGAGACGCGCGCTTCCACCTACGATGGCACTATCGTCGAAGCCCAGCCGGTCGCCGTGCAGCTCCATAAAATCAGAGAAGATGAACTTGACATAATCCAGGGTGAACGGACGGTCGAAATGTCGCGAGAGCTGAACCCGCTGGTACGGAGTCAGTTTACCGTATATCTCCTTGCGAACCTTTGAAACCTTTGCCTCAAGAGCCGCGTACTCGTCCCGGCGTGACTGGTCACCGCCAGCCAGTTCATCTTTTAAGCGCTCAAGTTGGTACTCCAGCTCTACCAGGGGCCTTTCAAAATCTAGCGGATGTTCAATCGGACTCATGCATCTCTCTACGTTATCAGCCACTTACAGTTAGCTATTATACTTTCAGCCGGCGGATCATTCCACAAATCGGCGCATCAGGTCAAAGGGGCAGATCAATCTAAAGCGACTCTGTGAGCAGACGGTAAGATGCTGAAATAAATGGACTATAAAGAAACACCTCGCGGTACCCTGCTATGCCAATACCCACGGCGTTGCTTAGTACCCCTACTCGGACAACTGAACATACCAAACTTCGGTGCGGCTGAGCTCCTCCGCGAGCCGCGCCCGAACACACGTAATAAGCTCGTCCGATGAGAAAGGGAATGCTCGGAACGGCTTCATCGTTTTTTGAGCCCGGGCTGAGAACCCCTGAACGCCAAGCACCTCTACCGCAGGTTCATTCTCAAGCGGACGAACAAGCCAGCCCCGCTTGCGGGGCTCATTTCGCCAGTAGGTCATCTGGCGCTTGGCGAATCGTCGTGTGTGAAGCGCGATCTCATCTCCCAGCGAGTCAAACCCGATTTTTCCATCCACATAGTCGAGCGCCTGTTTGTACCCTAGAGTCGCAAGTGGCGCGACTCGTCCAAAAGATTCTACTATGCTTTTGGTCTCCTCAATCAGGCCCGCGTCGATCATCGCTCTCGCGCGCCTGTTAATTCTTTCGTACAGCTCGTCCCTCGGCCTACACAGCACTACAACAAGAGAAACGACATCCTGCCGCGCGAATGTATGCTCTCCTAACAACTCACTCGGTTTTTTCCCGGTAATTCGATAGATCTCAAGAGCCCGTGAAACTCGCTGCTGATCCCGTTCATGCAATCGGGCTGCGGTTTCTGGATCCACTCGCTGCAATTCCGCATACATCTCATGCGCCGACATACACGCCACAGCTTTACGAATATCCCTTGGAGTTGCTGGCACCTCCGCTAATCCGTGGAGCAGCGTCGTAAAATACATCCCAGAACCACCAACGAGCACCGGCACCTTGTCTCGCGATGATATATCCGAGATGGCTTCCAGCGCCGTGCGCCGAAACTCCGCCACATTCACGGTCTCACCCGGCGAAAAGACATCTAACACATGGTGGGGGACATCAGATCTCTCAGCCATACTGAGCTTTGCCGACCCGATATCGAGCCCACGATAGACCTGGACTGAATCAACGTTCACTACCTCACCATTCAGTGCACGTGCCAGCTCAAGGGACAATTCGCTTTTGCCCGAAGCGGTAGGACCGCAGATCGCGACACTTTTCCAAGGGGTCCTCATC
>JAFMIS010000343.1 GCA_017853915.1 bacterium | reverse complement strand
CCCGGATTCGTATATGATTGGTTTCAAAGATCCCCTCTCTTGCGGCTAGCCATAGACGCCGACGACGAGGCCTGTGGTGTCATGCAGGCCTACGGATTCCCTTGATTTATGCGCCATTTTCTAATGTTTTTGTGGGTATCTCCCGTCCTCTGCGGTAGGGGAAGCGAGTCGTTGGAGAGGCGCAGTATGCAAGGGAAATTCATAGCTCTATTGGCACTGGGAGTTTTGGCCACTGTTTCAGGGTGTTGCAAGGACACCGAGATCCCGCGCGCGGTGCGAGGGCTCTACAGCCAGGAGGCTCGAGAGCGTAACTCATCACTACAGGTCTTGGCCCAGTGTAGCGCGAAGGCTGAATCCTCTGTGCCTCGAATCGCGGTGCTGATGTACGACAAGAATGTTGGAGTGGCGAGCTCAGCCGCTTACGCTCTTCGGAAGATAGACTCTAGGCAGGCGCGTGAGGCCTTGAAGCGAGCAGAAGACTCTCGGGGCAACAGGAGAGGGTCATAATCTATAGCCTCAGACCTCGATCTCGGTCCCTGGCTCATATGATACGTGTGTAAGTTGTTGATTGCTCGAGGCTGGCCCATCCTGAGGGTTGGATTTCCGCATAATCGTGGTTACCTATTTATTGTTATCTTCGCCAGTTACCACTGGGGATGCCGATATACCCTTCATAGGTAGGAGTTCGAGTGAAATTTAAAGACTATTACGAAACCCTGGGTGTTGACCGAAAAGCGAGCCAGGAAGAGATCCAGAAAGCGTTTAGAAAGCTGGCGCGAAAATATCACCCCGACGTCAATAAGACCAAGGAAGCCGAGGAGCGATTCAAAGAGATCAATGAAGCTAACGAGGTCTTAAGTGACGCTGAGAAGCGCAAACGTTACGATATGCTCGGCGCGAATTGGAGGGAGGGACAAGAGTTTCAGCCTCCACCGGGATGGGACCAAGGGGGAGGAAGTTTCCAGTTCAATTTTGGAGATGGAGCTGGGCTGGGTGGTTTTAGTGATTTCTTCGACGCGATTTTTGGTGGTGGCGGAGCTTTCGCAGGAGCCTCTCCCTTCGGCGGCATGGGTGCTGGGCCTCAGCGTGGCCCCTTCCCGCGACAACCTCAGCATCAAGAAGCTGAGTTAGAGATCTCAGTTGAAGACTCCATAAATGGCGCGACGAAGTCGATCCAATTGCGCGATGCTGTGGGTAAGACTCGCTCAATTAATGTGAAGATTCCAGCCGGTACTAATCATGGCGGCACGATCCGGCTAGCAGGCGCCAAGGGCGAACCCGATCTATATCTAAAGATTAAAATAGCGGCGCACGCCCGTTATACCGCCGCGGGAAGCGATCTTCTGGTAAAATTGCCAGTGAGTCCGTGGGAGGCGGCGTTAGGGGGGAAAGTCGATCTGGTCCTTCCCGATGGAACGATCAAGGTGACAGTTCCCGCCGGAGCTCAGAGTGGTTCAAAGCTGCGAGTGCGTGGGCGTGGCTTTGCGGCAGGAAAAGATAGGCGAGGGGATGTCTTAGCTGAAATCAAGATAGTTGTTCCTACAGCGCTCTCAACATCGGAGAGGGAGATCTATGAAAAATTAGCTTCCATCTCGCGTTTTAATCCAAGGAGTGCTGCGTA
This sequence comes from bacterium, assembly GCA_017853915.1. Classification (GTDB taxonomy): domain Bacteria; phylum Bdellovibrionota_C; class UBA2361; order UBA2361; family OMII01; genus OMII01. Next base: position 1,339 of record JAFMIS010000343.1, on the reverse strand, counting down.
AAAAAATGAAAGATCGGGGGTGAGAGCTCGATAAAATGGTTTTTGATGGTTATACCTTAAAGAGATTCAGAGTATTGAAGATACGAGGAACTGTAGAGAGGATAGATGGATTTACAACGGTTTACACAGAAGTCACAGGAAGCTCTTCAGGATGCACAGGCCCAAGCTGTTCGCCGTGGTAATACCGAGGTTGATGTTGAGCACTTGGTGGTTAGTTTACTCAAGCAGTCTGGAGGGCTGATTCCACGTTTGTTCACCAAGATGGAGATCCCACTTGATGGATTTTTGGGCGCAGTTGAAGCTGAGCTCGATAAACGGCCAAAGGTGTCAGGGTCAGGCATTGAAGCTGGCAAGGTATACCTGACTCAACGCCTCGGTCAGGTCTTTGTCAAAGCTGAGGAGCAGGCACAACGTCTCAAGGATGAGTACGTCTCAGTAGAACATCTCTTCCTAGCAGCCATAGAGAATGACAAGAAATCCCCGTTCGGAAAGATTTGCGCGACATTTAATCTTACGCCTGAGCGATTTCTAGCCGCTCTTACGGTAGTGCGCGGAAATCAACGCGTTCAGAGCTCGAATCCAGAGGCAACCTACGAAGCCCTCGAGCGCTATGGCCGAGACCTCGTTCAGGAGGCCCAAAAAGGGAAGTTGGATCCCGTTATCGGGCGCGATGGAGAGATCCGGCGTGTGATTCGAATTCTCTCACGCAAAACGAAAAACAATCCAGTTTTGATCGGAGAGCCGGGTGTCGGCAAAACGGCGATCGTCGAGGGATTGGCGCAGCGCATCGTGCGTGGTGATGTGCCCGACGGCCTGCGGGATAAAACGATCTTCTCTCTCGACCTGGGCGCGCTTATCGCGGGCGCTAAATACCGGGGTGAGTTTGAGGAGCGTTTGAAAGCGGTTCTTCAGGAAGTCAAGAATTCAGAGGGAAGGATTATTCTCTTTGTTGATGAGTTGCACACTATTGTTGGCGCCGGAAAGAGTGAGGGCGCGATGGACGCCGGCAATATGCTCAAGCCGATGTTGGCGCGCGGTGAATTGCACTGCATCGGTGCCACGACTCTCGATGAGTATCGCCAGCATTTGGAGAAAGATGCCGCACTGGAGCGACGTTTTCAGCCGGTAATGGTTGATCAGCCAAGTGTAGAGGATACGATTTCAATACTGCGCGGAGTGAAAGAACGTTTTGAAGTGCATCACGGAGTCCGTATTCAGGATAACGCGCTTGTGGCCGCGGCAACGCTCTCGCATCGTTATATCTCTGAGCGCTTTCTGCCTGATAAGGCTATCGATCTTGTGGATGAGGCGTGCGCCACGATCCGTACCGAGATCGATT
>JAFMIS010000342.1 GCA_017853915.1 bacterium | reverse complement strand
CCGCTCGCCTGAGATCTACGGCTCGCTATCGATGGCCCAGATCCATGCCGAGGTCCAACAGCGGGTAGAGAAGCTTGAAGTTGCTGTCGACCTCAAGCAATCTAATGAGGAGGGGGAGCTTATTGACTGTCTCCAGGACGCCTCGCGATCGTACTCAGGAGTGGCGTTTAACCCCGGCGCTTACTCTCACTACAGTTACGCCCTTCACGACGCGATTAAAGACACTCAATGCCCTGTGGTTGAGGTTCACTTCTCAAACATTCATGCCCGCGAGGAATTTCGACATAGATCCGTTACGGCACCAGCATGCAAGGGCGTTATCGCGGGCCTGGGATGGTACGGTCTCGTACTTGCGATCGAGGCGATTCTTGCTTCATCATCGAAGCGCTCATAGCGTATACCCCTTAAAACTGTGGTGGATGATCTCCTCTCTCATCGCTTGGATCGGCTCTTGGTGGCTTTTAGCCATCATGTAGGTCTAATGCTGGGGGACGATCGTCATCGAAACCTCTCTCGTCTTCTTACTGCCTTTGCCAGAATTCCATACGAGAATCTGACAAAAATTATCGCCGTCCATGAGCGGAATTCTAAAATTGTTAAACATTCCCCGGAGGAGGTTATCGCCGGCTTCATCGCTCACGGAACTGGTGGCACCTGCTTCCCCCTCACGCTCACGCTCCAAAGACTCGTTCAGGCTCTCGGCTACGAATGTTTTCCGATCTTGGCGGACCGTCGATATGGAGTCGATACCCACTGCGCTCTTATCTGTAGGTGCACACCGGAAGGGTGGCATCTCATTGATCCGGGTTACCTGATTACGACCCCCTGCCCTATCGTGCACCATAGCTCCACGCGCTATACCCTACCACTCACGACTATTGAGCTACGGCCTCTACCAACTACCAACCTCGTTGACCTCCACACAGCAATCGGGTCAAGCCCGCAAGATACCGACCTGAAATATCGCCTCACATACAAGGTGACTCCTGTTGACGAAGAGGACTTCAATACAGCATGGGATCGGTCATTTGAGTGGGAGATGATGACCTACCCAATAGTATCGGCCCTCAAGGGTGACACTCAGGTGTACCTACAAAAGAGCAATCTAATCGTTCGCTCCATGAACCACTCTCAAAAGACCCCCCTGTCAGATGAGGAGATCGTCTCTGAGCTAAGTCGCGAAACGCCCCTTTCAGCTCATATAGTACGGCGAGCGTTGGGTTATCTGCGCTAACCTTTCCCACCGCCACGCTACCAATGCTATAGTGCTCACCATGGTTCCTACCGTGAAACTTTTCATAGCCGTGCTGTCAGCCCCGACCGTCGAACTTGAATACGTCGCGCAGCTCACATCAGAGGTCTTCGGCTCAGTCGAATACCGTGGTCCTCCTAGGCCTTTTGATGTCACCACATATTACGAGGATGAGATGGGGCCAGGACTCGTACGCTACATTCTCGGTTTCACAGGTCCACACACAGCGGATATTCTGGTTGGCGCTAAACTCGCCTGCATTGAGCTTGAAAAGGGTTCAAGCCTCGATGGAAAGCGCACTATCAACCTCGATGTAGGATACCTCGATCACAACAAGATAGTGCTTGCGAGCACAAAGGAGGCTGGTCAGAAGATCTACCTCGACTCAGGGATATACGCGGACCTAGCGGCTCGCTATGCGCGCGGAGCCTACAATCCCTTTGATTGGAGCTTTCCTGATTTTAAGGATGGTCGTTACAATTCTGATTTCATGACTCTTCGATCCTCACTCTTACATCACGCGGGGCGCGCACATGACTAACCTCCTTGGAATCATCTCTGATACTCACGAAGATACTCGCATGATACGAAAAGCTACCCGTATCTTGAGAGACCGTTCGCCAGCTCTTGTTGTTCACTGTGGAGATATCATCTCACCACCCGTGCTTGAGCTATTTACTGGTCTTCCGATGAGGTTCGTGTATGGCAACAATGATGGCGAGAGATCCGGACTCCTCAAGAAATGCGCTGAACTGGGGTTTATTGGAATAGAGGACACAGCGATCTTCGAGCTGGCTGGTAAGCGCTTCTTTGCAAACCATGGAACTAGAAGCTCCGTTATCGATGAAGCTGTTTCCTCGCAGCGCTACGACTACGTTCTTCACGGCCACACCCACATGCAGAGAAATGACCTTCAAGGGTGCACGCGAATCATAAACCCGGGCGCTCTGTTCTCAGCGGATGCATACTCCATCGCCTTTCTCACTCCCGAAACCGGAGTAGTAGAGTTTGTGGAGATACCTGAGTAGTGTTACCGCGCGACGATGTGAACGCGACAGTAAGAGCGCGGCAGAAAGAACGCGACAATGTGAACGCCTACAAATAAAGAGGGAGGCTCACTGGCCTCCCCCACACCAATCAAAGGCAGAAGACTCTATTTCTTTTGCTCTACCTGAACAGGCTTTAAGTGATCGCGGAACGGATCGTCCGTAAAGATACCGCCGATCATAATCGCCAACAAAACAAATGGAATAACAATATAGGTCCATAGGATCTTATTCTCATACTTACCGTGCATGAAGATGAGAATAACAAGGGATGCCTTCAACGACGCTACGACAAGCGCACCGACGATGTTCCACTTGCCCAAATTGATCTGCGCTACCGCCACAGTAAGGACTGTCAGGATCAAAAGAGCCACCAGAACCTTGAAGAATGTCGAGACCGGTACCACATGTCCTTGCTCGCCGTGCTGAGCGTGTTCGTGTGAATGTGCCATAGTGTCTAACTCCGAAATCCTAAACCAAAAACTATCCAACCAGGTACAGAAGCGGGAAGAGATAGATCCAGATGAGATCTACCAAGTGCCAGTACAACGCGCTTAACTCAACCGGAGTGTAGTACTTCGCGGAGTATCGATTACGCAGCGCTGGTCGGATGCCGTAGATAAACATCACCGCCATGCCGATGATTACATGAAGAGCGTGAAGAC
>JAFMIS010000341.1 GCA_017853915.1 bacterium | reverse complement strand
GTGAGAACCGACAATAGATTCAGGCCCGGCTTGCCCCAACTGAAGAGCCTATAAGCCCCCGATATCGCTACTTTATGCCCACGAGGCGCTTCGAATTCTTGAGACCCTCAGGTCTATCCTGCGGCTTTTTACGGGCTTTTTTCACGCGCTGTATTGAGAGTCGAGACACTCGATGCCCTACCACCTCAAGAACTGACACCGTTACCTGCTTAGTGCTAAATGAGTCTCCCGTAACAGGGATACGCCCCAAATGCTCCTGAATAAATCCTCCAACGGTTTGATACTCGCCTTCGGGGAATATAATTCCAGACCGTGCTTCTAATTCAGCGACTGGTGTCGTGCCATCCAAAAATATCATCCCATCTTGTTCGACGATCGGATGAGCGTCGGCATGAAGAGAGTCGAATTCATCGAAAATATCTCCGACAATCTCCTCCACAAGATCCTCAAGGGTCACAACTCCAACCACCTCGCCATGCTCGTTCAGCACCGCGCTAAAGTGGATGTGTTTCTGCTTCATCTCGGCCAAGAGGTCTCTTAATACCCGCGTATCAGGAATGCGGTATGCAGGACGCATAAATTTTCTCCATGCGCCAGCCTCCGGACTCCCGCCCACAAAATCAAGCAGGTCTTTCGCCAAGAGCACTCCGCGAACATCATCGAGGTCGCTGCCACATACCAACAATCGCGAGACAGAATCCTTGCGCACCTTGTGAAGAACCTCCTCCAGAGACGCGGTCTCTTGTATCCACACAATCTCGCTACGCGGAGTCATTACATCGCGCGCCACTCGCTCAGACAACTCAGCGACTCCGGCCAAGATCTCATGCTCATCTTTTTCGAGCGTTCCAGCCTCGGAGCTGTTTTTCGCTATCTCACCCAACTCGTCCGAGGATATTATCACTTCCCTCTCACTCGCCGCCCGGATGCCCAGACGCAGGAGCATCCGCTCAACGGTCGCGTGCACGAATACGAGGATAGGCCGCCATACGCGGGCGTGAAGCTCCAAGGGCAAGGAGACTGCGCACAGCACCCGCTCCGCGTACTGAATCGACACCGCCTTAATAACTTGCACCACCAAGAGGATCAGACTCGTGACCAGTCCGTAAAGGAGCACCGCGACCACAAACGCGCCCTTGAACGAGGCGATTTCATCGAGTCCCATCACGGCACGCACCAGGGAGATCGAAAACACCGCCAGCACACATCCGCTTGCCAGCGATGATAGAACTCGACCAAACTGCGCGCACAATAAGTAGCTGTCAGCCTCACGCACCATCCGTCGGGCACGCCCGGCGCAAAAAACTCCCTCCAACTCCATCTCCTCCAAGAGAGAAAGTCGGCTCCGCACGAGAGCCAACGATGCCGCGATGAAGAACACGTAGGAAATAAGCGATATCCCCAGAACAAGGGCGCACGCGACGGCTACAGATGATGGTGAAAGAGGCGCTCCCATAGGTATGAAACTCAGAGGATGGCTGACCGGGAGCGGGTTGGAAGGGGAGCGATATAATCAGGCAAAGTGAGTCGAGCCATACTTTAATTGTGGGGAAGGCCCCCAGAACGTGTCAAATAAACAAAAATAAAATTCATAAATACAACAGGTTAGGGTTGCACCTTACATCCCATGAAGCGCCCTACCCAAGCCATTCCAGCGGGCTACCAACGCCATAACCTGCTCTGGAGGTGGTTATTCATATGATGAAGACCGCTGGTGTGGGGACTCATATGCCGATAACGTACCCAACATGAATGCAACTCGCGAAATCATGTGGAATGTCAATAGCCTGGGCAATGTAGTAGGCCTCTACGGCCTGCTTGTTGTGAGCCTCGCTATCGGCCTCAATGGAGTCCTGCGCCGCGCTGAACTTTGGCGCTCAGGGAAACCCGCACCGGAGTACCTTGGAGCTTGGCTGTGGCGCCTCGATGACATCCTCCAATGCGGGTTGTTTCAGAAGAAGGTCGCCCGCGGGACGGGCGGATCCGCGATAGCTCATCTTCTGGTGTACCTTGGGTTCCTGGTGCTTCTCTTTACCACGACCATGGTGTTCATTCACCACGATCTCGGAATCAAGATCTACCAGGGAACATTCTATCTGTGGGTCACCGTATTCAGTGACACCTTCGGGATGCTGCTTCTCGGAGGACTCCTATACTTCTGGCACCGTCGTCACATTCAGATGGCGGGCGCGGCTCACAACACCAAGAACGACGATTTTATCTTGGGCATGCTAGGGCTGCTCGTCATACAGGGATACGCCCTTGAGGGCCTTCGCATTCATGTGACACACGATCCATGGGCTCTCTATTCACCGTTTGGGTGGCTTTTCGCGCAAGCTATCTGGTTTGTCCCAGCCAGCGCGGCACGAACGACACACTTTATTATGTGGTGGTTCCACACCCTCACCGTCTACGCCTTCGTAGCACTTTTCCCGTACACAAAATTTTTTCATATGCTTACAAGCCCCCTCAATCTATTCTTCTCGCGCACGCGAAGACCAAAAGGCGCTCTGCCATACATCGGCGATCTCGAAAAGATGATGGAAAGTGGCGAGGAGTTCTCAATAGGTCTCGGCACCATCAAGGATTATAGCTGGAAGAACCTTCTTGACCTAGACGCCTGCACACAGTGCGGTCGATGTCAGGAGGTGTGTCCAGCATATCTATCGGGCAAACCGCTCTCGCCAAAATGGATGATTTTGGACACGAGAAATCATGCCTTCGCGCTGCATGCCCAGAACAAACTGAGTGTCTCAAAACTCCCTCGCGTCGCTCAGGCGCTCGACGAAGCTATCTCAAAGAATGTCCTCCTGCCTTTTAACGCGATTCGTGAAGAGAGTGGTGTGTACAGAGCTGACGGCTCCTATCGATCTCTGAGCGCGCTCGTACAGAACGCGTCACGCGACCTCGGTGGCACCGCTGATGCGACAATATCAGGGGATGTGATTGATCCGAATGTGTTCTGGACG
>JAFMIS010000340.1 GCA_017853915.1 bacterium | reverse complement strand
GTTGTAAAGATTGTCTTCTGGACGGCCCCCCCCCTGGGCTATACTAACAGAGTGGTGAAAACTGATTTCGTGGTGCGCATTTCGATGGTTTGGCTGCTCGCTTCGGGCAGGGCCGCGGAAACCGGGTAGCTGCGTTGGAATCCTAGACTACGTCAGCGTATCTGAGCGGATGCGTTGCCGGTCCTCTTCGCTGATTCCACGCTGTTTCTCTCAAACTCTTCTCGTGCTCATTACGGAGCCTTTTTTCTTTTTGCTACTCTCCTGGAAGTGGAGTTTGGCGTGGGCGAGAGTCAACAATGGATGAAACAACCAAAACCGTAATCGATCGAATCGCTATCAAGTATGATAAGCCCACCCGAATTCCGAGTGGGCAGACCGCCTCAGTTTTTTACGATTGTTTTCAGCTTGTACCGAGTGAGCTGGCGCGTCTTGCGGCGGATGCTATAGGTGATCTGGAGCATGATTTTTTCGATGTCGCGGTAGGGTTGGCTTACAGTGGCATTTTGTTTGCCTCCGCGGTTGCCGGGGGACGAAAGGTTTCTATACTTCAAAAAGATGGCGATCTGTTTGGTCCCCCGCTGGTGGGGAAACGAGTAGTGGTTGTCGACGATGTAGTCCATACGGGGCGCCGATTGGCGGAGGCCGCCGAGAAGGTGAAGGAGCGAGGTGGAATCGTTGTCGGTTTTGTCTGTATCGTTGATCGCTCATCGGGGGCGCTGCGCGCGTCTACGAGCATCTTAGGCGCGCCTTTGTGGAGTGCGTTTCAGGCCGAGATGGCGTAGGATCCGCAGGTATTTCTTTGTAACCAATTCATCCTAGCGTGAGGTGTAAGATGTCTATCGGAAGTCCATGGAAGAGGACGTCGACTCGATTAGTGTACGAAAACCCGTGGATCCGAGTGCGAGAGGATCAAGTAATAACACCGACGGGGAGCCCAGGAATCTATGGAGTTGTGGAGTGCCGGATCGCGACAGGGATTGTGGCGTTGACAGACGACCTCCACGTGTATCTCGTGGGACAGTATCGGTATCCGACTGAAACCTATTCATGGGAGATTCCGGAGGGTGGGGCGCACGATGGAGAGGCGGCGCTCGTAGCGGCCAAGAGAGAGCTGCGAGAGGAGGCTGGGCTTACAGCCACCGATTGGCAGCCGCTTGGTGGGGAGATCCATTTAAGCAACTGTTTTACCTCTGAGCGTGGGTATCTCTTCGTGGCGCGAGGGCTCTCACAGGGTGCGGCCCAGCCTGACGACACCGAGGCATTGGAGATTCGGACTGTGCCGTTTCTTGATAGCGTGAAGATGGTCGAGACTGGCGAGATCGTCGATAGTTTGACGATCATCGCGATTCTAAGGACAGCTCGCATGCTTGGGGTGTAGCCCGGTGAGTTTTCTTGCTTCGAAGATATCTCGCGATGTGACAAAAGAGGGGGCGCTCGATGCGGTCAAGATCGGCGCCGCCGAGACCTATTTCTCCGCATTTGGTGTTTTTCTTCGCGGGACTCCTTTGCAGATCGGCGCGCTCGCGACCCTGCCACCGCTGATTGGCGCCATGTTTCAGGTTCTTGGTATGCGGCTCGCCGAGCAGCTCGCGAGCCGCAGGGATATTGTGGTGCGAGCCATTCGACTGCAGGCTTTGCTGTGCGCTCCCATCGGCCTTATCCCATACCTTTTCGGCGTGCAGTGGTGGGCCATGGTAGCCCTCATCGCGATCGTTTCTCTGTATCACACCACGATCGGTTTAATAGCGCCCATGTGGAATAGCCTGATAGGAGATATTGTCCCTGCCACGTCCCGTGGAGAGTTTTTCGGTTTTCGAAATAAGTGGATGGCGATATGCACGTTTGCCGGAGTGGCTCTGGGGGGGGTGTGGCTTCACTGGTGTGCTCAACATGGAGTGACAGAGGCTGGCTTCGCCACTCTTTTTGTGGTTGCCGCTCTGAGCCGTTTTCTATCAGGAATATTCTTCGCGAGGATCCCTGATGAGTCTCTTCACGTTCCGAGTGAGTTAAAATTCACCCTGTGGCAGTTTCTCGCGCGAGCGAGACATTCGAATTTCGCCAGGTTTGTCTTTTTCGTCTCGAGCATGAATTTCGCGACCGCCATCTCGGGGCCATACTTCGCCATGTATATGCTCAGCGATCTTCGATTCTCATATGACGAGTATATGATGGTGGTGGCTTCGGTTGTTGTCGCTCAGTTTAGTGTGATGCGTTCGTGGGGTGTGTTGAGCGACCAATTTGGTAATCGGCAGATTATGCGGGTGTGTGGAATTCTCGTCACCGTAAATCCTTGCTTGTGGCTGCTCTCCTCAAACTTCTGGTTCGTGATATTCATTCAGTTGTACAGTGGCATTTTTTGGGCTGGGTTTAATCTGGCCGCGGCGAATTTTGTTTTCGACGCTGTGACACCTCCGAAACGAGCCCGGTGCTTCGCCTATCAATCAGTCATCAATGGCGTGCTTGTATTCCTGGGTTCATGCATCGGTGGATATATCGTCACGCATCTCCCCGCTGACTCGGGGAAAAGGCTCGCCCTTTTTGTCGATCAATCTCCTTTGCTGGTGGTGTTTGCGCTTTCTGGAATCTTGCGACTGGCGGCGATGCTGCTGGTCTTTCCGACGTTCGCTGAGGTGCGGCGGGTTCAAAAGATACGCTCACACCAACTCCTGATTCGGGTAACGTCCCTGAGACCTCTGTGGGGCGCTACGTTTGGTTTAATCTCCGATCGTCGCATCCGAAGGCGCGAGGAGATATCGTCGGGAAATAACGATTCAAGGGTTATTCACGATCCTTAGGCCGACTCTCCTTATATGAGCAGGTTCTGAATCCTGAGTCTGAATAGTTGAGCAAATTCCTTGACTCGACGCGGTCGAAACTTTAGGCTGTCAGCAATTATGAGCGTGGCCGTTTTTGTTAAAGTAAGCATCGCATTCGCGGCGATCCATCAGCATCACGCGCGGTAGCGCGTATATCA
>JAFMIS010000339.1 GCA_017853915.1 bacterium | reverse complement strand
AACACCTAAGCGCTCGATATCACAAGAGCCCGCCGCGTTCCTCGTGAGGATGTACTGATTTTGCTCTCAATGTCTTCAGCTCCTGCGGATTCTGCCGATGCTCCAAATGAGCGAGAGGTTTGCAATTCTCAGGGAGCTATTTTCAACGAACAACCTGGGATGACGCCAAGTCACCCTGATGGCCTAAGGAGCTAGGGAGAGAGCTAGGAAGCTATGATACCGTCCGCCGCAAAATTCTTCTCATCGCTTCGCTCTCGACTACCAATCATAGCAGTGCTGGGAGTAATGCTCGTGGGCCTTGTAGCCTCGATTGGTTTCCCAATATTTGGACAACTTATTACCGAGAGAACCCCCAGCGAGGGCCAGACTAACAACACTTTTGTGGATCCCACTCCGACGGCAACCGCGGTGGCGACCAATACCACTCCACCACCCCCCACAAGGACTCCTACAGCCACTCCGACTTTCACGCCGACACTTCCTCCCTGTAACTACTACAAGGTGGATGTGAAATATGAGGGGGACTGGGGACTGGGAACTCAAGAAGCATTTCGATCTGGGTCTGACCATTCCTGCATTTCAAAAAAGCTTACAAAGGCAAAGGCTCATTGCCAGGGATCGTATGCGGGAGGTGGGGTGAATGCTTTTGATGACTGCGTGGCGATGTACCTGTTGGGCAACGCGTACTACTACTATGGCTTAGCTGCCTTACCAAGCAACTGGTATGTGTATTCCAAGAAATTTGGTTTAGACGCGTCGATTCAGGGAACTTGCTCCGGCGGTTATTACTGGGGCGCGTGCGTGTCGGGCACTGTGTATTTCAATCGAAGTTGCGCCGCCACTACAGCACCGTCGGGTGTTATGTGCAGCGCAGCTGTGTGGGGCTGGCGCGCCTCGCCTTTATCTCTCGTCTGGGACGACTCTCATGTGACACAGAATGAGGAGATTCAGGTAGCTCAGTTTCCGCTCTTCTCCGATCCCCAGAAGAGTTGGGTGGTGTGGAAAGCATCTAAAGAGATGCCTCTTCTCGTCTTCGACCCTGAACACACCGGCATTGTGTCTTCAGGGGAGCAGCTCTTTGGCTCTCGCTCATTCGGTGGTAAGCCAGGGGGCGGCGAATGGAACGACGGCTTTGAGGCTCTTGCCACCCTCGACAAAGACAACAACGGCAAGATAGAGGGAGCTGAACTCAACGCCCTTGCGTTGTGGTTCGATCAGAATCGCGACGCTGTCTCTCAATCAGGTGAGGTAAAACTCCTCTCGGATCCGGAGGTGGCGGTTACGGCCATCTACTTCAAGGATACCAAGAAAAACGAGGTGAATGGCGATGTCATCGCGCCTCTTGGATTTGAACGAGTGATGCAGAGCCACACCATTCAAGGCCCTGCCGTTGATTGGTTCACCGAGGGAGGGGCAAGCAAGGATGAGGTAATTAACAAGCTGATGACTACTTCCAGGATGAATCCACATGTTGCCTCGACGCGCGAGGAGGCCGAGGGCAGCGCCCCCTCAACCGCTCTCAAGCCGCAAGCATCGATCCCCTCAGCCCTGAATGGCCTTTGGTCGTGGGAGACTGATGACGGGAAATTCAAACAGCATGGAAAGTTCAAACCCCAAGGGTTTCTGACCTTCTCTGATAGCGGTGATGGAGTAATCCGAGGACACTCGTACGTGGAGACACCATACGACCCACGCGAGACCTTGAAGAGTCAGGTTGACGTCGTCCGGTTTGATGGCACGAGCGAGAAAACAAAAGAGGGCCTAAGAAAGCTCTCATTCACGATCCGACCCGATGGAAAAGCAGGAAACACCACAGTCTCATCAACAGCTCTCTTCAATGAAAAAGAGCTAACGATTCGCGGCTCAAGCGACGTTGAGGTGATCTACGATGGAAAGCCCGCTCGACTCTCATACACATGGGTCGCGAGAAGAATGGAGTGAGTGGGGAACGCGCCTGTACGGGTAATTCCACCTGCGTACGAGATCGCGCAAAGGAAAAATTACTTATGAGCAAAGCGCTACCCATATTCGGAGCTTCGCACAAAAGTGATACGTCGCTACATGCCCGTCTTCACACCATATAGTGCTACGACGGGGCTTGGTAATACAGGGCTCCGCTGAAGCCTGCCGCGGAGGCGAGCGCAGAATTAGTGCGGAGCCAAAAATATGCATGCGCTGTACTCACACGTAGGTATTCTCCTTGCTTATTTCTCCTCGTTCTGCGGTTTATTGGAGTGAATTACGAAAATCATCAAGCTTCGCTATCGACTCTCGCAGTTCCTGCGCCTTGCCCTTGGTCTCCTCTACCAACGCCGCTGGCGCGTTAGCCACAAAGTCAGCGTTCGTTAGATTGCGCTCGATACCAGCAAGGGCCTTCTGGAGCTTGTCGATACGAACCGACAGCTTTGTCGTAATGTCCTTGGCGTCGATCTCCTCCGGCAACGCCAGATACCCGACACCACCATCAAACTTAAACGGCACGAATCCAGCTAGAGCGGCGCCCCCAGCCTGCGCTGAGAAGTCACTTACGAACCCGAGCGTCTTCGCGATCCCCTCAACAGGAGCGAAGATGTCCCGTGCCGCGCTGGTGAGGAAGAGAAGCTTGGCCGCAAGCCCGAGCTTCGGAGAGATTCCGAGGTTTTGTCGAACATCACGCACTCCACGAACTATCGAGCACATGATCCCGATCTGCGCGTCAGCATCGGCGTCTCTTTGATAGTCCTCCGACCGTGGCCATTTCGAGAGCGCTATAGAGCGCGCATCCCCATCCTCAGAGGGATCAGTGATCCCTTGCGCTATCAGCGTCTGCCACAACTCCTCGGTAACAAAGGGCATATAAGGATGTAGCAACTTTAATATCGCGCGCTGGCACACCAGAGCCACCTCAAGCGCCGCGCGTCGAGCCTCACCGCCCGCCCAGAGACGACCCTTGATAATCTCAAGATACCAATCGCAGTAGTCATCCCAGAAGAAGCT
>JAFMIS010000338.1 GCA_017853915.1 bacterium | reverse complement strand
ATACTTCTTGTTCGTGTGGTGTATGGCAACGATAACGGCAGCTCAGCATACAGAAGAGATTTTGGTTCGGAGTGATTCATTCTTAAACGGGGACTCAATTCCTGTTCGTTTTACCTGTGACGGCGAGGATCTTTCTCCGCAACTATCATGGAGCAGAGTTCCCGGGGGAGCGCGAAGTCTGGTTCTCAGCGTTGAGGATCCAGACGCTCCGCGTGGCACATGGAATCACTGGTATGTGTACAACCTGCCCCCGTCTGTGAATGGGCTACCTGTGGGAGCATCGAATAAACGACTCTTACCAGCTGGAAGTGTTGAAGCCCTGAATGATTTCAAAAAGCAAATGTATGGTGGTCCATGTCCTCCCAGTGGTCGACATCGATATATATTTCGGGTGCGAGCGCTTGATACAGTTCTTGACCTTACGACCTTCGATCGTGCTGATATAGAACGGAGGCTACAGGGGCATGTGATAGCTGAGGGAAAGCTTCTCGGTCTCTACGGGCCTCGCAGGCATTAGAGTCGTTTTTCCTTGGGCAAAGTTGTGCATGTTGAGGCTAGGCTAAATGCGCCCAGAGTATCGAATTCGTTGGGTATTTGACCCACTTCGATCGACGTCTACACGCGCATAATTCCATCGATGAGCTGTGAATTAGGTATTTGATTGACCGGCCAGCCGTTGAAGGTGGAGCGGTCGATTGATATAACAGGTAGCATGTTGAGCCCTCATTTTGCGCTGACCATCCTTAGTTTTTTACTCCTTGGCGTCGCTCAGTACTTTGTATTTATGGTGGTTCCGAATGAACAGGTGATGGGGGCTGTTCAGCGCGTTTTTTACTTTCATGTGGGAAGCGCCATCGCCTGTTACGCTGCTTTCGCGGTTGTTTTTGTCGCAAGCCTCATGTACCTCACTAATCGCGCCCCGAAGTTGGATGCCCTGTCTGTGGCAGCCGGTGAAGTTGGATTTATTCTCTGTACGATTGTGCTGATCACGGGAATGATCTGGGGGCACAGCGCATGGAACACCTGGTTTAGATGGGAAGAGCCGCGGCTCGTGACGTTTTTGGTGTTGTGGTTAATCTTTCTTTCCTTCACCATTTTGAGGAATTTCGGCGATCCATTGAAGACGGCGGTGCACGGTAGCATTCTCGGAATTCTCGGCGCTCTGTCGGTTCCGCTGGTGTATGTGTCTATAAAATTTTTGCCTCAAAGCGCGCGACTCCATCCAGAGGTAATAGAACATGGTGGGCTCAAAGACCCCTCATATTGGCAGGCATTTGGACTTTCAGTTGTTGCTCTTACCTGTGTATGCGCGCTCCTTATATGGCTTCGGTACCGAGTGGGTATTGTAGAGCAACGAGCCCGAGAAATATCTTTAGAGGACACCCTGTATGACTCCTGACACGTTTCCCTCTCTCTTTTGGGCCTACTCCGCCATATGGTGTATTCTTGTTGTGTACATCGCGGCCCTGGGGGCGCGTGTCGCGAAGTTGGAGCGCCGACTCTCGAGTCAAAAAGGGGGGAGCCATGGTAGCCGATCCTCGGACGCTTAAAATTCGGCGGGCCGAGTTCCTCTTTGGCGCTCCTAGTCTTGCCACAATTCGCAAGCAGACACTTCCTGAGATCGCCATCGTCGGGCGTTCAAATGTTGGAAAGTCCACCTTTATTAATCGAATCGCGGGGAGAAAGCTCGCCCGTGTCAGCGGAAATCCAGGCTCAACGAGGGAGTTGAATTTCTATCAGATCGAGGGCGAATGTCGTGATACCCCTTTCGCGGTTACCCTTGTGGATATGCCCGGCTTTGGGTTCGCCAAGCTCTCAAAAGAGCAGCGAGAGGAGATCGCGATGCTCTCGGTTGATTACCTGCGAGAAAGGTCGCAGGTGCGCGCGGTCGTGCTTCTTAATGATTGTCGTCGTGAGCCACAAGCGGATGAGCTGTCGATTCAGGGTTTGTGCGCGTCCGAGGGTATCTCATGTTTAATTGTCTTAACTAAGTTCGACACTCTGCGGCAGAATGAAAAGCCGAAAGCGCTAAAATCTGTCGCTGCAGGATACAATTTAGAGAAAGATGACATTTTGTATACTGGAGAGGGAATTTCACCAGAGGCTATCTGGGAGAGGCTCATAGCGATTGTATAGGAATCAGCATGTTCACAGGGATAGTGCAGGGTGTGGCGACCATTGTCGCGGTTACTAAAACTCCGGATATCGTGCGGCTTGAGGTTGAGTTCCCTGATCGAGCGCTTGATGCGCTGCAGCAGGGTGCGAGTATCTCACTCGATGGGTGTTGCCTCACGGTAACGAAATTTTCGCAGACGAAAGCCGCATTTGATCTTGTTCCAGAGACACTCGCCAGGACAACGTTTGGTGTCCGAGAGGTTGGAGCGCGGGTCAATTTTGAGCGATCCTTGAAGTTTGGCGATGAAGTTGGTGGCCACATCCTTTCAGGGCATGTTGACGTCGTAGCCTCGATTAGCGCGTTAAGAACAATTGAGCAGAGCCGCGTCGTAACGTTCAAAGTAGAGAAAGTTTGGACTAAGTATCTATTCGTTAAAGGTTATGTCGCTATCAATGGGGCGAGTTTGACTATCACGGGTGTGGATAAGGATTCCGGAGAGTTCACAGTATCGCTTATTCCTGAAACCTTGGCTAAGACGACCTTGGGAGAGGCGCGAGTAGGTGACCGAGTGAACGTTGAGATCGATCGCTCAACCCAGGCGATTGTCGACACGGTGGAGCGCGTGATGGAAGCGCAACGGGGTGGGTGCTGCTCGTGATAGAGCATGAGAGTACACCCCATGGGAGGCTGAGAGCGCTCATGGCCTGGTGTGCGCTCTACGGTGCGTTCGCGCGCAGCTTGTTCTCAAGAGATTGCGGAAGTCCGCCGAACGATCCATTCGACATTAGAAGAATGACGTCATTGCCAGAAAGCCGCTTCGTGATGTGTTCTTCAATCGCTTGTGGTGTCGGAAGGCAGATGGATTCCACACCGA
>JAFMIS010000337.1 GCA_017853915.1 bacterium | reverse complement strand
TGAGATTGAGATCTGGACCGATGTTGATGGAATGCTTACCGCCGATCCCCGCAAGGTTCCAAAGGCGTTTCCAATTCCCGAGGTTACCTTCGAGGAGGCGATGGAGCTATCCCACTTTGGCGCTAAGGTGATCTACCCCCCGACCATGCAGCCTGCTGTAGACGCACACATTCCAATCGTTATTAAAAACACCCTCAATCCCTCAGCAGCGGGAACTCGGATTGTTGAAACAGCCGTTGAGCACCCATACCCCATCACCGGCATATCGTCGATTACCTCGATAGCACTCATACGACTCCAGGGTAGTGGGATGGTAGGAGTAGCCGGCACCGCCATGCGTCTATTCAAGGCTCTCGCCGAAGCCCGCATCAACGTCATCCTGATAACCCAGGCCTCGTCTGAACACACCATCTGTTGCGCAATCGACCCACACCACACCCACGCCGCACGAGACGCGGTCGCTCAAGAGTTTTCTCTGGAGATAAATGCCGGACTGATTGAGCCTCTCCATGTCGAAGACAAGCTCTCGATTATATCAGTGGTTGGGGAAAGGATGCGCCAGACCCCCGGAATGTCGGGGAGAGTATTTACGGCTCTCGGAACGAACGGCGTCAACGTTATCGCGGTGGCTCAAGGCTCATCGGAGCTCAATATCTCAGCCGTGATATCGGGAGACGATGAAGTTAAAGCTCTTAACGCGATCCACGATGAGTTTTTTGTGGGCCGGACTAAGACCCTGAATATCTGGCTTATCGGAACCGGACTGATCGGCAAAACGCTTCTCCGCCAACTTGCTACGCAACAACAGGTCCTCAAAGAGCACACAGGCATCGATTTGCAAATTCGCGGCCTCGCTAACAGTCGCCATATGATCCTCACCTCCGCGGAGCGTCAAGCTATTTCAATGGATAGTGAGATTTTGGACTCCAATCCAATTTTTAGTGCTCAAGACTTTATCTCGCATCTATTGAACGCGAATCTGCCAAATAGCGTCTTCGTTGACTGCACTGCGAGCGACTCGATCCCAAATCTCTACCCAGAACTCCTGAGGAAGAGTGTGCCCGTTGTTACCCCCAACAAACGAGGATTCTCTGGCGCCTTAAAGAATTACACCGCTCTGCGAGACGCGGAGTCCAGCAGACGAACACCCATCCTACACGAAACATGCGTCGGCGCTGCTCTCCCAATTCTCGGAACATTAAAGGATTTAGTTCGTAGCGGCGATCGAATCATCTCAATCGAGGCGGTCCTATCAGGGACCCTAAGCTTCATTTTTAACTCTCTCGCAAATGGCATACCTTTCAGCGCAGCCGTACGAGAAGCAAAGGAACGCGGCTATACAGAACCCGACCCTCGCGACGATTTATCGGGTATGGATGTAGCCCGTAAAGTCCTCATTCTTGCCCGAGACGCGGGCCTTACACTTGAATTTGAGGACATTCGCATATCGCCCATTCTTCCACCGGAGGCGCTCACATGGAGCGCGCAGGAGTTCATGGAGAGGCTTCCCTCGCTGGATCAATATTTCGAGGGTAAGGTGGAAGAAGCCGCCAATCTGAGTCAGCGCCTCTTTTTTGCCGCACGCATCGACTGTGAAAAAAAACTCGCCTCAATAGGTCTCGTGTCGGTAGGTCCTGATCACCCCTTCTGCGCGCTCAAGGGCTCGGATAATATCGTGGCATTTACCTCTAACCGCTACGCCAGCCATCCGCTTGTGATCAAGGGCCCGGGTGCGGGAGCTGAGGTCACAGCCGCGGGTGTATTCGCTGATATTATTCGAACTGCAAGGTGATTAGGTGGGCTCTCAGCTAACAAGCGTATCAGTGTTTGCCCCAGCAACAGTAGCCAATGTAGGCTCCGCCTTCGATGTCCTCGGATTAGCCCTTGAGGCTCCAGGCGACACGGCAACCATCCGCCGAACACCAGAGCCGGGAATTCGAATAGCCGACATCTCAGGTGATGGCGGGCGACTTCCCCGCGACACGGAGAAGAATACCGCGGGCGTATCAGTCGCGGCTCTCCTTACTCACCTCAAAAAATCCGACTTCCATTCTTATGCTCCTGTGGGGATGGATATCTCTCTTGAGAAAGGCCTACCGATCGGAAGCGGTCTTGGATCGAGCTCTGCTAGCACTGTCGCAGCCGTAGTCGCTGCCAATGAGCTGCTTGGCTCCCCCCTCTCTCGCCAGGAACTACTCCCCTTCGCGATGGAGGGAGAGAGAATAGCTTGCGGGGCTGCACACGCTGACAACGTCGCCCCCTGTTTGCTCGGTGGTTTCGTTCTCATTCGAAGCTACAAACCTCTCGACATTATCACCCTTCCCTCTCCGCGAGACATCTGGTTGGCAATCATCTCTCCAGCCCTAGAGCTCTGCACCTCCGACGCCCGCCGGGTGCTCAAACGCTCCGTTACGCTGGAATCCGCGGTGTCTCAGTGGGGCAACGTCGCGGCGCTCGTGGCCGGAATCTACAAAAACGACATCACGCTCATGGGCAGAGCCCTTGAGGATACAATTATCGAGCCGGAGCGCGCTGCTCTTATACCTGGCTATCAAGCAGCAAAAGACGCGGCTCTAGCCACCGGAGCGGCGGGATGCTCAATATCAGGTTCCGGGCCTTCACTTTTTGCCCTCTGTCACTCTGAGCAACGCGCTCATGACGCAAACAAAGCGATGGAACAGGCTTTCAGCGCCGCCGGAATCTCCTCCAAGCAGTATGTTTCTCGCGTTAATCAGACTGGCGCTCGAGTTATGGAGAGGGAGTAAGTCGTGGAGTTACGCAGCACATCAGATCCAAACCTTCGGGCAACGTGGAAGGACGCGGTCTTGGCCGGTCTTGCTCCCGACGGAGGCCTCTATATCCCTACTCAGCTGCCTTTCATCTCTCCTGATGAAATAAAATCCCTCAGCACCCTTCCATTCTCTGGATTCGCGTACAATCTCGCTCAGCGCTTCCTGGGGACTGAGGTTCCAGCAGAGACTTTGCGCCGCATCTGCA
>JAFMIS010000336.1 GCA_017853915.1 bacterium | reverse complement strand
CAAGAGCATCCCAGGTGCCCTCGCCACCTTGGCTAATGAGCTATCAAGCCAAAAAATACCCGTGTCGCTACCCCAACTAACCGCCTGCGCAACCGCACTGCGTGAATCTGTCTCAACAAAAGGAGTGATATGAACAACCAGATCGGACATCGGCTCACGATTGAGATTACAAGCTTTTCCTACAAACGCCCGCTCCCTCCTCATTTATTTTCAACCGATGCTGGCCGACACGGTGGAGGATTTGTATTTGATTGCCGCTGTCTTCCAAATCCCGGACGCGAGGAGCGGTTCAAATCTCAGACCGGCCGGGACGTGGGGGTAATTTCGTATCTCGAGTCGGCTCCTGAAGTGTCACTGTTCAGAGAGCATGCATTTTCGCTAGTA
This sequence comes from bacterium, assembly GCA_017853915.1. Classification (GTDB taxonomy): domain Bacteria; phylum Bdellovibrionota_C; class UBA2361; order UBA2361; family OMII01; genus OMII01. Next base: position 2,616 of record JAFMIS010000336.1, on the reverse strand, counting down.
GTAAGCGCCGTTACCAACTACCTCGATCGGGGCTTTTCTTTCCTCTCAGTAGGCTTCGGATGCACTGGCGGGCAACACCGCTCGGTTTTCCTCACCGAGGTGCTTGCTCGGAGCATTCAATCTCGATTTCCCGAACACGTAGAGGTTCGAGTGCATCACTCGAACCTGGATGAAGAGGGGCGCCCCAAGGGCGTATAGTCCGAGTCCTGCAGGTCGCCGCTTGACAACCCCCAAAGCCGGGAGGGCCCCTAGAGCCCGCTCCTTTGCTTAATTGCGCGGACCGAGCTACCATCCCCCCCGCATGAAGCACTCACTTACTACTAACCAGAATCTCCGCAATATTGCCATCATCGCGCACGTTGACCACGGCAAAACGACCCTTGTAGACCACCTTTTCCGTCAGAGCGGTATGTTTCGCTCCAACCAAGAGGTAGCCGAGCGCGTCATGGACAGCATGGATCTTGAGCGCGAGCGGGGAATCACTATCGCTGCCAAAAACTGCTCGGTTCGGTGGGGAGATGTAAAGATCAATATCTTAGACACCCCTGGCCACGCCGACTTCGGCGGAGAGGTCGAGCGCGCGATGATGATGGTGGACGGCGTTGTTCTACTTGTCGACGCATCCGAGGGCCCCCTACCGCAAACCCGCTTCGTCTTAAAGAAAGCTCTCGAGAACAAACGCTCCATCATCGTTGTCATCAATAAAATTGACCGACAAGACGCCCGCCCACAAGAGGTTCTCAACGAGGTGTATGACCTCTTTATTGATCTCGACGCGACTGAGGACCAACTGGATTTCCCTCTACTGTACGCGATAGGCCGGGACGGAATCGCGCAAACATCTCTTGAGGGACGAGGTACGGATCTCGCCCCTCTGTTTGACGCTATCGTCAAGAATGTTCCAGGCCCCTCGTATGATCCCTCGATGCCTTTTCAGATGCTTGTTTCAAACCTCTCTTACTCGGATTACTTGGGCCGTCTTGCGATCGGCCGAGTATTTAACGGCTCCGCGCGCAAGAATGAGCGCCTATGCTGTATCGGAGAAAATGGTCAGCCGGCTCCACTGAGAGTCACTAAACTTCAGGTATATCAGGGAATCTCTTTTGAAGAGGTTGAAGTAGCCCAACCAGGAGAGATTATCATTCTCTCGGGAGTTGAGAACGTAGCTATGGGTGACACCATCTGCACGATCGATGCCCCGCAGGCCTTACCGCGAATTACCGTGGACGAGCCCACTATTTCCATGAAGTTCATGGCCAATACCTCTCCCTTCTCAGGAAAGGAGGGCAAAATCGTTCAGCCGCAAAAGATCAAAGAGCGCCTCCACAAAGAAGCCCTCTTCAACGTCGCTCTCAAGGTTGAAGACTCCAAAGAGGATGAGAGTGTCATTGTGCGGGGACGCGGTGAATTTCAGATGGCGATCCTGATCGAGACGATGCGCCGCGAGGGCTTCGAGGTGACGGTGGGTCGGCCTCAGATCATTTTTAAGGAAATTAATGGTGAAAAGCACGAGCCGATCGAGCGGGTACTTATTGATTGTGACGAGGCGTTCATAGGCGTGTTGACTGAGAAGCTCGCTATTCGGCGGGGCAAAATGGTCAATATGGTCAATCACGGATCGGGCCGAGTGCGGCTTGAGTTTGAAATACCATCGCGAGGTCTCATCGGCTACCGCAACGAGTTCCTCACAGACACGCGCGGCACTGGGATCATGAACTCGTATGTTAAAGGCTACGAGGCTTTCAAGGGTGATTTCGCTTCGCGCTTGAGCGGCTCTCTTGTTGCGGACCGCCAGGGAGAAGCTATCCCATACGCGATATTCGGTTTACAACCGCGCGGAAAGATCTTTGTGGAGCCCGGTGACCCTGTCTACGAGGGGATGGTTGTCGGAGAGCATAACCGAGACAACGACCTGAACGTAAATATTTGTCGGGAAAAGAAGCTTACTAACATTCGAGCCGCGGCCAAAGATGAGAACGTAATCCTCTCGCCCGTTGTTCCGATGACCTTGGAAAAAGCCATCGAGTTTATTCGTGATGACGAACTGGTGGAGGTAACTCCCAAGTCGATTCGAATTCGCAAAATTGTGCTCCAGGCCAATAAGCGCTCGTACTAGCCCGTATTTTTCACGAAGCTCGCAGCGGCATGGCTTCATGTGCCATGCGGACGAGCGCTACAAGAGGACCTCGCTCCGTAAATACACGATGAGGGCGTCCCCAATATCAGTTCGTCCACTCGGGTTGTGTACATATTGCACATCGGGAGTCAGAGTAAGGTATGGAAGAATGCTCGCTCGATACGCGAGTTCATAGACCTGCTCAGAGGATTTAATGCCCGGGTGGGATTCGCGATAATCGTTTGAAATGTGGGCTAGATTATAACCCAGCATCATCGAGTCCTTGTCGCGTCGAGGAAAAAGCCCCTGGTAGTGAAGCCCCGATCCAACGTACCAAGAATTGAAGTTTCTATCTTGAGCAGCCTGGCCAAGCTGTCCAAAGATCCCGATACCCTCTGAGCTGGATTCATGTTCTCGCCACAGAAGGGTCTCACCAATTACATACGAGCCATAATTGTCAGAGTGCTGGGTATTATCGAGGTCTATAAAGTCCCTGGTAT
>JAFMIS010000335.1 GCA_017853915.1 bacterium | reverse complement strand
GATCACAGGGCAGTGAAAAAAAAGCTCACTCGTGACGTGTCGCGCGTTATTTTTTGGATTAAACGGCGAGGCGTAACCCGTGCGTCGCGTGACGCCTGCCACTGTGAAGGCCGATAACGGGTCTTTTTCAGATAAAAAAAGAACAGGCGGGTGTGGGTAAGGCACTCCTGGTATTTGGGGCCTCATACTAATGTAAGCGCATGTAGCGCGTATTACTTTTATGAGAGTTCTATCAAGGTAGCTGCCAGGCTGATTTTGAGGCGCTCTCTCCTATGCTCTAACGAGCGCCGGCGGGTAAGCGCAACTGCCATGCTCTCATGACAGAGCTCATGAGTAGGTGCCGCCCTAAAAAATGGGCTTGCGGCTTCGTAGGATGCGTCTATCGATGACACAAGTAGGTTCTTTGCGGTAACCCAGCGGGATAACACGCCAGCCAACCGACTGCTCAGAGCGATAGGGGTAGGGGGTCCGATGTGAAAGGGCTCGTGAAGTAGTCGATAGAGCCAGTGGTGAATGAAGGTCGCCCCCGGTTCGCTCATAAAGTATCAATATGAAACGTTATCGATTACCTGGGTGTGGTCTCCAAGGGTATCTTCGAATGAGAATATGAAATACATGGCCCCATGTATGAGAGCAAAGATCGCAGGACAATCGGTCAGAGCCGCCCACCAGCGAACCCCCCAAGAGTATTCAAGACAAGCGAGACGGCGCAGATCAGCGTAAAAGCGGCCTTAGAGTAATCAAGGCCAAGCACCCTCCCATTTAGGCCCAGTTAAGGGCGTTAATACTGGAGAGGAAAAAATGAGAGTCCATATATGGCGAAGGTTATGCTGGGGTCGGATTTTGCGAGTCCGAGTGCCCTTCGTGTGACAGCTCGGCTGGTTCAATAACAAACGTCGGAAGATTGGCGCGAAATAAATTGCGTAAGAAATACTCGCCGTATATTCCAAGGAGCATTGATTGAATGCCGCCGAAAAGTACGATGAGAGCCACAATACTCGTCCAACCAGGGATTACCTTACCCATAAAGTAGGCAGTGACCGCGAATACAAACAGGAAGCTCCCTAGTATGAGAGCGGAGAGCCCGATGTAAAAAGCTAGTCGAATCGGGAAATCGGAAAAGCGAACAAGGCTGCTCAGCGCCAAGGAGAACATCTTGCGCAGAGTAAAGCGTGATCTTCGACCATCGATCACGTCTTGGTTATAGCTGACAACAGGAGCTTCCGGGATGAGCCAGCTTGCAAATGCACGGGTCGATCCGCAGGTATTCAGATAGGCGCGGACACTTTGGAGGAGCTTACCGTCCCATAGTTTGTAATCTGCCATTCCCGCCCGAATTTCAAGTCGGCCGAGAAGGCGAAGGAGTGTGTAATATAAGTTGCTCGAAGCCCCTTTGAACTTCGAGATGCGAGGATCAGGATTTCTGCTGGTGTGGACGAGGAGAGCGCCCTTTCGCCAATAAGCAACGAGCTCCGGAATGAGGTCCATGGGGTGTTCGCCATCGGCGTCCATTGTAATGACGAAGGCGGCGCGACGGGACACCGCGGTCCGGATGCCGGCTAGGAGGGCAGCTTGGTGTCCAAAGTTGCGAACGAGGGAGAGCGGTTCGATATGAACTGTGCTTGTACCGAACTCCTTGGACGCCTCCGCTAAGCGAAGAGCTGTTTCGTCTCGTGAGCCGTCATTGACAATGAGAAGCGTCCACTCAAGTTGCGCAAGAGAGTCTCGGGAATGACTCTCTAAAAAAGAGACCATCTTGGTGAGAAAAGTCTTGATGCCCTGCGCCTCGTTGAATGCAGGCATAACTATGTATGCTTTCCTTCCGCTGTGTGTCATGGCTTTCGACCCTGGGTGGCTATTACAAGTTGCGTGTCGTAGGTATTGAGGTAGATCGGAAGTTCCTTGAGGGCTTTGGGCAGACGAGCAGTCAAAGGAAGCTTTATAGTTTTCAGATATTCCGCACATGGTCGATACGAACCGAAGCTAGCGAGATACGAAATGCTAAACCCACGCGACGTGAAGTATCGTCGGAATGATTCGCGAGTAGGATAGTTTAAATGTGTGGGTGGATGATATTGGCGCCATTTTGCTCCTCGCCGTTGAGGTACGAGAGCGCCATAGTCGACCGTTGAAATAGCGACGATAACACCTGGCTCTGCGGCTTGTAGGAGTTCGTCAAAGATCGCCACCGGATCTTCCAGATGTTCCCATACATCCCAGGCGACAATTAGGTTTGGGCGGAAGTCGCGAATCTCTTGCTCAGCATTTGGCGCAAGTGGAGATACTACCATAATTCCACGAGCGTTTGCGGTCTCACGTGCATACTCTGAAACCTCAAGCCCCAAGTAGCCTTCGAGATGAATGGCAGGGTGATTTTTTAGGGCCTGATAGAACTCTCCAGTTGCGGCACCAACCTCAAGAACTCGTAGTGGTGCCGCTAGGGGACTCCAACGGCGGAGGAGATCTATTTTGTTGCGAAAGTTCTTTGCATGCGAAGGAGTATAACTTTCGTAGTCGACATACTCCTGCCCATGGAAATATTCACGTGAGTAGATTGCTTCGGGCTCGTACGGCGCGCCCTGAATGTATTCAAGTGCTTTACAACCGGTGCACTGGCGGACAGCACCGTTGAAGTCCGTGCGAATTTGCGCCTCACCAGCTTGCCCGCAGTTTGTGCATCTGTAGCTGGATATCAACTGTTCCTGGTCAGAGCAGAGCTGTTGTGAGAACAAAACCATATGCCACAATTCCGGTGCGCTGGAGTGGATCTCCTCTAGCTTAGGGTATTATCCCCAGGGCGTCCTATAGTTAGAGGTGCTCTTGCAGGAAAATGATTCCTCAAAACAACCGTTAGTCACGCTGAGCCTCGCATCTGTCAAATAAGGTTTTGATGTGGGGGCGCGATCGCCATCTTCCGGCAGATAGAAGCGCCGTGAGTTCTCAATAATAAACCGTTGGTTTGATGCAAGTTGCCAAATCTGAGTAAAAACACCTCGCCTCGTTCTTCACT
>JAFMIS010000028.1 GCA_017853915.1 bacterium | reverse complement strand
TGAGGTGGCTCGGTAACTATCGGAGGCACGGGCGTGCATGCCATGGCAAGGCAGAGAACGAGGCCCTTCACAATTCGCACCACGCCCATAACCCCCTCTGTGATCAACGTGGACGCGATTATCGGGCAAAGAAATTCGGAAACAGCCTGACCGCGATCATAAACCACTCTTGAATGAAGCTCTACTACTCGTAGCGTAGAGCATCGAGAGTCTCGATACGAGACGCTCTCCAGGCTGGAGCGACTCCAAAAACGATACCCACGAGAAGAGCAAGAAGAAAGGCTGGCACTACTATCCACCAGGGAGCCCTCATATCAAAGGATGGAAGAAAGAGATGAAGAGCATAGGTCAGCAATGTCGCGCCACCTACCCCGACTCCTCCACTTAAAACCGACAGTCCAATCGCTTCAGCCAAAAACTGTTGCAATATATCGCGGCGCCGAGCGCCCACCGCCCGTCGAATGCCGATCTCTTGGGTGCGCTCAACCACCGACACCCACATGATGTTCATAATACCGATACCCCCGACCACCATCGAAATAGCGGCTATCGCGGCGAGCACGTACGTTAACATCGACAGTATCGTGTTGAGGCTCTCCATCATCGAGATCTGAGTAATAATCGTAAAGTCCTCCTCTCCATCTCGGCGCTCTTTTAAGATCTCCGAGATCTCCGCGACCGCGTCATCCATGCCCTCACGTGACGAAGCGGTCGCACGGATACCGAACAATTTATCTTCGTTAAACAACTTAAGAGCAGCTTGCGTCGGGATAAAGGCGAGCTCATCGAAATTAAGCCCAACTTTGTTTCCCATCGGCGCGAGCACACCAACTATCTTAAACTCACTCTCGTTGAGCTTTATCGATCGACCCAACGGCTCATCATCACCAAAGAGATCCTCGGCGATGTTACGACCAATCACCACAACTCGACGACGATACTCATCCTCTTCACGGCTAAAGTACTCCCCTCTTCCGATCAGGATCGACAGAATCTCCGGAAACTGCTCATTCGTACCAAAGACTGTAATATTGCTAATAGAGTCTTCATGACGGGCTGACACTGTACCGAGAATGAGACCTGAAACGGCCTTGATATTGAGCGCTTTCCGTTCGATCGCGGCAACATCAGCCGTTGTCATCTTACGTTGAGCGGCACCCACCGGGGGACCAAAGTGAGTCTTTTTGTCTGATTTGCCGGGTTGTATGACAATCAGGTTCGTCCCAAGCCCCTCGAATTCTTTGAGCACATAGTTTTTGGCGCCCTGCCCCAAGGAAACGAGAAGAACCACGGCCCCTACACCAATCACCATACCGAGCACAGTCAGGGCTGTACGCAACTTCTGCGCCAGCAGTGATTCGACCGAGAGGCGTGCTGTTTCCTTAAGACGCATGACGATCCTCAATCAGAGCGCCATCACCAAGCACCAACCTGCGATGAGCCCGTTCGGCTATCGAAGGGTCATGTGTCACCATAATCACTGTGACGCCCTCACTATGGAGTCGCTCGAAAAGAGCGAGAACCTCCTTCCCGCTCTTTGAATCAAGGTTACCCGTGGGCTCATCGGCAAAAAGAACCCGTGGGGAATTAACGATCGCCCGAGCTATCGCGACACGCTGACGCTGGCCGCCCGAGAGCTGATTGGGCACATGAAGCATGCGATCCTGCAGCCCCACAATACGCAGGGCGGCCTCAGCCCTCTCCCGCTGCTGCTGCTCATTGAGCGCGCTACTCGAAGCGGCAGTCGAATATACCAATGGCATCATCACATTCCGTAAGGCCGTGGCCCTTGGCAACAGATGGAAGCTCTGAAAAACGAAACCCATAAAGGCGTTTCGAAGCTCTGCCCTTTCATCATCCGAAAGTAGGTGCGTCGCTTTGTCGCGCAGGTGGTACTGTCCAGACGTAGGCGTGTCGAGGAGCCCTAACAGATATAAAAGGGTCGATTTCCCACTCCCTGACGCCCCGGTAATAGCTATGAACTCTCCCTCTGTTATTGTTAGAGAGAGATCCCGAATGGCGAAGATCTCTTCATCTCCTCGATGAAAAACCTTGCAGAGATTCGAGAGCTGCATCAGCGTCATACATCATCATCGCTTGGGCGAGATTCGAAGACCATCGCGCAACTCGGATTTCTCGGATGGAAGAACAACCTCATCGTTCTCAGACAATCCCGATAGTATCTGAGTCGCGTTAAACCCAGCGATGCCGACTGCCACTGGCGTCTTCACGAGACGACTATCGACAACACGATACACATACCGATCCTGACTGCGGCCAAAGATGGCTTTTGGCGCTACCGTGAGCACTGAGCTCTTTGTGGAGGTCACTACCTCAACATCAGCGGAGGCTCCCGCCGGAAGCATCAACCCCTCACTATCCACCGTCAATTCTATCTCTGATGTTCGATCTTGCTCACGAATTGTGCTCACGTAGGGAACTACTTTTCGCACAGTTGCCCTAAACGGTTCTCGTCTCACCGCAAGGATCTTGATGCGGGCCGGCAGACCCACCCGTACCTTCGGCAGATCCACTTCGTCTATCTCGACTCTGACATAGCGTGGCTGAACATCAACCAACCGAATCGGAGCCAGAGGAATAACAGCAGTGATTTGCGAGAGCTGTCCTACCTCCAAATTAAGCTCGGCGACGATTCCATCGTAGGGGGCTCGAATCAGGCTTTTGTCATACGCTGTGACTGCTGCATCATAGGTACCCTGCGCCTGAATCACGTTGCTCCGTGAGGCGGCCTGACTCTTGCTCAGGCGCTCTGCTCGAGCCAGCTCCTCAGCCGCAACATCAAGTCGCGATTTCAAATCGCCATTCTCAATCTGAGCGAGGATCTCTCCCTTTTTGACCTGTTGTCCCAGGTGAACGTTGACCTCCTTGACACGGCCTACCGCCCCGAAAGCAAGCTCGGCTATCTGTTCGGCCTTAACGGTCCCCGAATTAACTCCCGTGACGGTAGCCTCCACACTGCCCCTCTCAACCCGAGCGATATCCATCTCAGGAGCTGACTTACAGGCCGAAACAACAAGGAGCGCCCCACACCACAAAAGAAGGCTTCGTCGCGCGGGGCGTGGCTTCATGAGGCAGCTCACCTACAAGCTTCGCTTGATCGCCGCGAGCGCAGCAGCGTAATCAGGCTCCTCGGCTACTTCCGAGACGTAATCAACGTGAACGACCTTTCCAGACTTGTCCGCGATAAAAACAGCCCGCGCCAAGATTCCCAAATCCGGGAGTTCAACACCAAACGCCTTTCCAAAAGAATGGTGCTTAAAATCACTCAGACCAACCACGCGACTAACACCCTCCGCCGCGCACCAACGCTTGTAGGCAAATGGAAGATCACGACTGACGGCGGCGATTACCACATCGTCAGAGAGCGCGGACGCCTCTTGATTAAAGCGTTTTGTCTCGATCGCGCACACTGGCGTATCAATACTTGGAATCGATACCAACACCAGTACCTTGCCTTTAAACTTGTCATTTGAGACATCCGCTAAATCACCTCCCGTCAACGTGAACTGCGGAAGCTGCATCCCCTCTTCTAGACATCGCCCCTCAACTTTTAGTGGATTACCCTTCATCGTTATTTTTTCGTTGCTTTTAGCCATGCTCATTTTCCTTTTTAAAAAATATACTCTCCCAGCCCCTGCTATACCTACTATGGGAACCATACCTCGACAACATCACGTTAATTTTTAGCGCAGAAAAAGATTTTACTCTCTCTTTTACTTAAACTCACGCCAGGCTCGCTCAAGTTTAGCAGCAAGAATAAAATCATTTTCTGATAATCCACGCACCGTATGGGTCCACAACGTTAACTTTACCCTACACCAGGTAACGACCGCGTCAGGATGGTGGTCCTCCTGCTCCGCGATCGAGGCGAGCAACGCGAACCACCGCACGCCGGCCATGTATGATGGCAACACATACTCCCGTTCAATTCGATTATCGACTACACTCCATGCCGGCACAGCCGTGGCCAATCTCTCCACCTCCCCGTTGGGCAATGCGGGCGTCCCCTCTGGGAGCGGTCTACAGGTCTTAGAAACTAGCTCCGACTCGACTTCGTTAAGCATTGAATTCTCCACGCAAGGGCACCACATTTCAGAGACTTATCCAAAAAGGGCCCCGTATCTGAGGGGAAGGTACCACCAAAAGGGCATTCGGAGCATCTACTATTAAGTAGTCCAGATTTACACCCGAACAGCACAGCATATGAACGAGATTAAGGCAGGACCCACATCACGCCCCGTCGACACCCGGACCACTTCGACAGGTCCCAACATGACACCCGCGTCGGGCCTGGACACCTCACTCGACACCATATCCGGGCCATCAGTTGTCGATCTCTCATCACCAGAGACAACTAGAAATACCGCCCAGACCGTTCAACAACGATTCTCAGGAGAGGATCGCAGAATTGGATCAACGACGCTAACATTCGTATACACGAAAACTCCATGAACGAGCCTCGATCTCACTCCGATCCGAACGTGTGCCGCGTTACCCTGGTCGGCCCGGCTACTCGCAACGAGAAAACAAAGCCACTTCGATTGCAATCGTGGTCAGGGCGGGAGTGGCGTCGACTCATCCTGGAACTACGCGTAGGAAGCGAGGCGTGCCCTGATTGGGATCACGCCAACGTGTGTCTAAACGCGATCCAGGACCTCGTAAAATTGAGTGATGGACTTATGAGCGACGACGTGGTCTCCGCTCTCCGGACTCATATGCAGATCGTTTCGTACGAAACATTTAGAGGTCCACCAAAAGGGCATTAAGCACAGCCCCTCAAACGACTGCGAGTGGCGTGCCCGATAGGAGTCGAACCTACGACCTCCAGCTTCGGAGGCTGGCGCTCTATCCAACTGAGCTACGGGCACAGGAGCGTCGAGCACATTAACCCAACGCAGGCCCGACTCTACATCCCTTCCGGGGCTCCGTTCAATCTTTTTTGAAATGCTTTTTTAGACTGCTTTCCAAGACTATCTTTCCCTAAGGCAGCGAGCAGGGGCTACATGTTTCGCAGGGCTAAAACCAGCAAGATTGCCAATCCAACTACCAGGGTGAATGGCGTCCCCACTCGCAAGAAATCCCGCGTCTTGTAACCCCCTGCTCCGGTTACCAACAGATTGGCTCTACAGCTTGTGGGCAACATAAACGACAGAGAGCTTCCTAGCGTAACGGCGGTCAAGAGATCGCCAGCAGAGGCACCACTCTGTCTGCCAAGCTCAAGCGCTATCGGCCCAAGAAAGAGAACGCCAACCGAATTATCAATACATTGGCTAATAATACTTCCTGATACAAGAAAGATCGCGGCCAAGACAATTGGGGGCACCGTCTGAGAGATACCCGCAAAAAGAGGCGCCAAGTTTGACGCGGACGATACGTGCTCTACAGCCCGTCCCAGCGGTATCATGAGAGCCAACAGAAAAACAACTCGCCAATCTATTTCACGATATACCTGCTCCATCGAGATCGCCCGCGTAAACACAACAACACACGCCGACAAGAACGCTGCCTCATGGATCGGCATGGTCGTGAGCAACGGAGTAAACATCAGCATCAGAAGCGCGACTATTGAGAAGAAGGAATACCTGGATAACTTCGGTGCCTGCCGATGTTCTGAGAGCAGAAGGACATCGGGATCTTTTGCCAGAAGCGGAATACTCTTCCGCGGGCCCTGGATGAGAAGCGCGTCTCCGTACGACAAAGGCAAGGCCGACGAAAGAGACAGGAGCGGCTTACCATCACGCCACAGCGCAAGCACCTGACAGCCATATTTTTCACGAAACTGGAGATCCGCTATCGTTTTACCAATCAACTCGGAGCGCGGAGTTAGCACCAACTCTACAATCCCTACATCAGCCGATTCAATCTCAGTCGAAGGGGCCTCCGCCTCAAATGCTAGCTCACTCAGAGACTCTCTCCGATGAGCCTCCTCTGGGGAGCCGCTCACCAGATAACGCTCCCCCTCTCGCAGGGTGTGATCCGCTGAAAGCCTTGGAAGCGCCGTTTCGCCCGCGGGCGTTATCACAGGAACATCAAACCACTCAATCGAATTGTTTGCGCCAATAATCCCAAGGATCGACAACTTTGTATCATGCGCCAAGCGATGCAACGGCGCGCCCGCCCAGCCACCTGACTCGATCGTTATCGTAAACAGAGATTTTTTTAAGGCCTGTTGCGCAAGTTGCAGTTCAGACACTTCAAGGTCTATTAGGGGCGAATCTTCAACATAACGACCCGCGATGCAACCCAGGACCACATCGCCTTTATGAACCATGGAATCTAGAAACCAACTCGGAGGCCTCGACTCCCATGCGCCGTCCTGAGAAGCCCGTTCGATACAGAGCGGCACTATTCCGGTTGTTCGCAATATGTCCCTGAGGGGAACAATATGCGTGTCGGTACGAACCTCCTGAATCGACAACTTTATGATTTGATAGTTATTGCAAATGGAGGCGACCAACTCATTTGTGGAGTCTTCAATCGCAAGCCCTTGAAGACTTCGTACTTGGGTAAAGCGCTCCGGATTTCCACGAACAAGAAGCACATCTCGCTCGTGGAGCTTTTCATCGGCATTTGGCGACAGTAATTTTCTTCCGCCGCGGATAATGGTGACAACGACCCCTCCGATGAACGAGCCGAAACGAAGCTCTCCCAGCGACTTGCCATCCAGACGGGTATGCTCGGGCACACGCACTGAAAAGATACGATCTTGCAAGTGGTACAAGGCTTGAAGATCGGTGATGCGTCGGGTCATGCCGTGGGTCTTGCGGATCGGAAGGAGACGATATCCGACTGTAGCCATAAATAGGATGCCCACGGTAAGCGCAAGAAGCGCATACGGAAAGAACTCAAAAAACGAGAATGCCTCCATATTCTTGTGGCGCAGCAATTCAGCGGCCAAGATGTTAGGGGGGGTGCCGATCAGAGTTAGCATGCCGCCGAGCGTGACCGCGAAGGCTAAAGGCATAAACAAACGCGAGGGCGCGATATTCGTTTCATGCGAGAGAACCGCGACAGCGGGCATGACAAGCGTCGCCGCTGAGACATTATTCATAAATGCGGAGAGGCTGGCGGATATAAGCATGATTATGATAATCGCCACCCGCTCACTTGAGCCGGCAGCGCGCTGAACAAAGCGCGCGACGGCATCACTTACGCCCGTCGCTCGAAGAGCCGCCGCCACGAAAAGGGTGCACACCATTACTACGACCACGGGGGAGGAGAAGCCTGAAAAAGCCTCCGCCGCGGAGACATACCCGCCCAACATCAACACCACAACGACACCCATCGCTGTTACATCGACGGGGATGCGCTCAGTTACGAACATCACAACCATAACAATCACGACGCCCAGGAGAGCCCATGAGTGCATATCTGTGAGAGCAAAAACGGAATCCATAAAACCAAGCGCAACTTAGGAAACGGAATAGTGGTCTTCGAAGATGGTAGCTCCAGGCTTAACACCAAGCCGACCGTTGGCGGCCAGATGGCGTACTATTTTAAAGATTGTCTCCACATCGTCTTCTCTTCCGAGACCCGAAGCAATTTCCCCTATCCCGAGCGGCTTGTCAGCTGATTTGAGAAGCACCATCACACTGCTTTGCAGTTGCAGCACCGCCGCCGCAGCCTTCTTTCCAGCCTCAACTCCAGGTTGGTGATACGCGTTGATATTAACGAGTGACGCATAGAGCCCAACCGCCCGCTCAAACAACGCAATCAACATGCCCACATAGTACTCACTTACCTCTGGAATCGTCACCGTGATACTTTCGCGCTTCTTTTCATACAACGCCTGGCGAGTCCCGAGATAGAATCCAGTTAAGTAGTCACCACTTGTGACACCTGATTCCACTTCAAAAGATTCCGCGGCGAACGCCCCAAGCGCCGCTTGAGAGGAGGTGCGCGGGGAGCGATCCCGCAAAACCTCGATAAAGGTCACAAAGAAGTTGTGTACGCCATCCCGAAGCTGCTGTACGTACGCATGTTGGTCGGTAGAGCCTTTATTACCATACACGGCGATACCCTGATTAACGATCTCACCGCTTACATCGTGTTCCTTTCCGAGGCTCTCCATGACAAGCTGCTGGAGGTATTTGCTGAATAATTCCAAGCGATCTTTATACGGCAAGACCACCATGTCTTTATTACCCCTACCACAACCACAATGAAACCAACCGAGAGCTAACATCGCGGCGGGATTTTGACGCGTCTCCGAGCGCCGCGTGAGGTTATCCATATCAGCAGCACCACGTAGTACTTTTTCAATATCAAAGCCCTGGAGAGCCATGGGAAGAAGCCCCACAGCGCTAAACTCACTCGTTCTCCCTCCAACCCAGTCCCACATCGGAAATCGCTCAAGCCAACCCTCAGAGATGGCTGTTTTATCAAGCTCGCTACCCTCGCCCGTAACAGCGACGAAATGTTTTTGGAAGTTAAGCCCTGCTGCTTCAAACGCCCCCTTGGCGATCAGCTGACCGTTGCGCGTTTCTTTGGTTCCACCCGACTTTGAAATAACGATCACAAGGGTCGTCGCTAGGGAAGAGAGCGCGCTTAAAGCTTTCATCATCCCATCGGGATCAGTGTTATCAAAAAATGATATGGTCATGGGATCGGAAGCCGCGCCCAGGGATTGATTCACAAATTGTGGTCCCAAAGCGGAACCGCCGATGCCAACTACCAAAACGTGAGAGAATCTCTTGCCCTGCGATGGCGCTATCGCACCGCTATGGATCCGCGCGGCGAATGCTTTAATTTTTTCAATCGTACTTGTAATAGCATCCTGCAGATCAGCCGTCGGCGCTTTGTCGGCCGCTCGCAACCAATAGTGCCCCACCATACGATTTTCGTCGGGGTTCGCTATCGCTCCTGACTCCAGCTGGGCCATCGATCGGAATGCCGCTTGCATTCGCGATTCCACCCGAGCCACGTAGGTATCATCAAAATCGAGGCGGCTGGTGTCTAATAGAAACCCGCTCGAAGGATCATAGATTAACCTATCCTTAAACCTCTCCCATAGAGCGCCCGTATCCATGCGATTCCCTACCCCTTCTGCTCGCGTATCAAGCAACCAAAACAATTTTTGAATTGGGATGAAAGTAAAAAGTTCCCAATTATTTAGGTATCTTCCGAGACTTTCGAAGATTTAGAAAGGAGTATTTCAAGATCATATAAGCCTCTACCCGTGAGCCTGCGCATGGTCCAATGTTTCAAATCTGTTATCAGGTCCTTGGAGCGACCCGCATGGGTGAAACGACGGCTTGAAGAACGCGCCCTCGCCGGCACCAGGAAAATTTCGCGAAGGTACTGGACCAAAAGCTGTCAGATCACTACATTAGGCCGCTGCTGCGGGTATCATGGGAATCCGTTACTGCAAGCGGACTGGCGAGGAGGCACACGCGCGCTGCCTGGCACCATAACCCCGATAGCCCAAAGCGTAGTGATACCGAGGGGGCGTTATGGCTACTAGCCCGAACTCCCCCCTCTTTGGTGACAGGATTGTGAGCATGCTGAAAGAAAACCTGGTTTTTCTGAGAGAGTTCCTGCTTGAATTCAAAACCACTGGTGCATGCTTTCCTACATCGAAGTGGGCGGCTCAGGCTCTCATCACTCCCCTACGCTCACCCCATCGGCCCCCCAAAAGAATTTTAGAGCTTGGACCCGGAACTGGATCGGTAACGATCCCGATCTTGAGGGAATTAAGACCCGGTGACTCCCTGACAATCTGCGAGATCAACCCGCGTTTCATGAAACAGCTCAAAGAAACTCTTGAGCGTGAGACAGCCTTTAACAGATGCAAAGATCAGGTGACCTTCTTTGAGGGAGCCGCACAAGACCTGCCAGTAACTGAACCATATGATCTCATCGTATGCGCACTTCCATTTCTTAATTTTGACCTCGATACGGTTAAAGCTATCTTCTCTCGCTTGAGAGACGTCAGTACCCCCGACACCCTCATGACGTATTACGAATACATCGGGGCCCGTAAATTTAATCAAACAGTCGGCGCGCCAAGCCGCAAGGATCGCGTCAATCAAGTAAACGAATTTCTTAGGCAATCCGGTGGGGTACAAAACGTTGATTGCACAAAAGTATGGCTAAACCTCTTCCCAATTAGCATATACACCGTTCGTCCAGCGGCATAGCGCGCGGAGGAACTCTCCGTCACTCAGCGATTATCGCGAGAGCTAAACAGGCACCTATAAATCACCCGACAGCCCGCGTGTTTCATGGAATCTCGCCGCTATCGCGACGCAGTTTCATGAAATATGCGGGCTAGAACCACAACGCGATCATCGCGGTATAAGTCCGTTAACTGATCAGATTGATCTTTGTTGGGATTGGCTATTGCATCCCCACCCTCTCGCGCACTTTCGAATCGAACCACGAGACCAGGAAACTCTCCTCGGGATGAGCACCGGGGATCTGTCCGATAACGACCGTAGAGATAGCCTTTTCGAGGCTCAACGAAAACCTGTCGCCCACCATCTCGCCATACCAGAAGAACCGAAGCTATATCTTCGTAAACAGAATTCCCCTTCTGGACAAAACATACCGGCATTTCCCCGGAGGTCATTCGGCTAACAATGGCGCGAGAGATCGCCTGAGCGCGCTCCTCATCAGTAGAATCGTATCTTTTCACCAAGGGATATTTCGAAAGAGTCGCCACACAAAGCCCGATCAGCACCACATATACAACTGCGGCGACCACTCGTTCATACGCGCCTCTCCCTCTACCAGAATAAGACGTCAAGGCGACCACACAAGCACTACATGCCACAGCAACAAAAACGAAGAGCGAATAAAACAGATACGGATGGAACTCTCCCACATTATTTCTCGCCGCTAACCACACGGCGCACATCCCTACAAGCGCGACCGTAGCGCCATCTCGAGCTATCGATCGACGCGGCGCGACACATAACACCACAACTCCAGCTACGACCGCGAAACACAGCAGCGCTCCACTTTCGAGCGCAGTGCTGACACGCCAGGCCACATCCACAAGGCCACCGACTACCTTTTGAGATGTCGCGAGTCGCGCGATTTTACCGATATTCCCAAACCTTTCAGATCTTGCAGCCTCATAGAGAGTCGGGAGCCACACAAGCACCAAGGCCGCCAGGGGAACTCGAAAGCCCTGCCACGCTCGACCACCAGATCGCCACCACGATATCGCTACCGCATACACGCCAGTCGCCACCACCGGTGCAAGCGCGCCAAGGTGATTCTGCGCGCACGCCGAGCCAGTCAGAACAGCCACCAACCATGCGGCGGAAACGCCCTGAAGACCCATGACGATTGAGAGCAGAAACGTACAGAGCGGGAATAAAATAGCGACGGGGCCCCACACATCAGCCACAGGCCGTACGAAATCGCTCGAGGAAACCGCAAGCAGAACTAGAAAAGAGACGGCTACGAATGCGCGGCTCACTCGTGGATCTGGGGCTCTGCGTGCGAGCCACATCGCGGTGACACCACACAGCACGTTCAGTAGCAATTGCGCCGCGAGCAGTTGCCCCATCCGACTACAAGGCAGAGCCAATCCGAGAGCATACCAAGCAAAAAAAAGAGGGCCCGGATGGGCGAACCCGAATCGACTGTAGGGGCCAACCAACCTATCACCACTCAGAAAGTCTCTCGTGTGAAGAGCAATAAGCGCGATGTCTCCCCGAGGGACTCCACCATTCACGAGGGTAGGCCACACCTCACACAGGATCCATAGCCCCATGACCACAACCATGAGCAAGGCTATCCACGTCACTCGGCCACACGATCCCCTCGATTGACCGAACTGAGACATGCCAATTACTTTAAAAAGAATTCCCCAGCGCGCTTACAGTGAGACCACTTTTCTATCGCCCCTCGAATCACCCCTCGAGCGTCGTGCTTTCGTTCCCCCAAGCCAGCCGGGGAGACCGGAGCGAATCGATAAGAAAGGGCCACTCCCCGCGTAAATCGCCGAGAGGAGCAGGAGACCGAGAGCGGGGCTTTTCCACACCAGCACTATAATCGTACCGATCAAAATTCGCATGCGCATCTTCATCCCGGTAAATTTAAACTGCTTGATGCTCATAAACTCAATAGTCGACACCATCAGGTAGGCGATCGACAACGTGGCGGCAGTCGCTACCGGAATTAGGGCATAGCCATCATGAGAAAATGGACTGGTGTAGATAACCGCTACAATGAAAGCGGCAGCGCCAGGCGTGGGAAGCCCAGAAAAACTCTTGAGGTTCTCAGAGGAGATGTTAAATCGAGCCAATCGGCTCGCGGCGCAGAGAGCATACAGGAACGTAACTACCACCCCGACCTCATCGGCGCTTTTTTGAAAAGCCCAGTGATACATCATTACAGCCGGAGCGATTCCAAACGACACAACATCGGAGAAGGAATCGAACTCAACACCGAATTTTGATGTGGCATTCAAGCGTCTCGCGACCCGACCATCGAGACCATCCAAAAGGATCGCTATCAGGATTGCGATCACCGCTTTTTCGAGGCGATCGGAGGACGCGTACATGATCGCCAGAAACCCGCAAAACATGTTTCCGACCGTAACGGCGTTGGGAACCGCGTAACGACGGCGATATAGTATCTCCTTCAGTTCTTGCCTACTGAGCTTGCCCTCTGTTCCCATGTCATTACTCCCTGAGCGATCCTTCTCAACCCGTAGCCGCGATTACGCACTTCACGAACCGGCTTTGTAAGCTACCATACCATCGCTCGTCCGGCTAATCACGTAACAGGCCGACATCTCTACTATTCTTAGGGCCCCTCCTCAGGATGGACTACTCTGGCCCAGACATCATCACTCGGGCATACCGAGTATCAAGAAAGTTAGTCCGCTCCTCACGCGACTCTACTGCCTTGCCTGGGGTTAAACACACCATAAAATCACAACTCTCACGGAGACCCTGAGGCATATCAGCGTACAATACCGTGGCTCCCTCACTACGGAGCCTATCCAGGCTTTCGAGCACCGCTGATTCCTGATAGCTCGTCATGACACGTGGGCCATCAAGGAGTACAAGCTCGCCGCGAGCCCGTTGAGCGCGCCCCTTTCCTTGAGCGGAAGATGGTAGCACTCGACACAACCGAGCTTCCACAGCAAGGAAACGAGCCTCGGGAGGCGATACGGCTCGTGCCGATGAGCTCAATCTCAGATCCCCCATCCCGTGTTGAATCAATCTCTCGATGACCGCGATCGTAGTACTACCGCCCCAGGCAAGATGCACCAGATCGCGAAGCGGCATCGTCAGCACCTCCCCAACAGAACTGCCCAGCAGGGGAAGGTTGGTGATCCTACCATCAAAGATAGCGCCCCCACACCGCGAACAGGGGCCTCCTTGAGATACGATTGCGCTACCCGAGCACTCCGCGCAACGAAAC
>JAFMIS010000334.1 GCA_017853915.1 bacterium | reverse complement strand
TTTCCGCACATTTTTCACGGCGAGCGCAGCGAGCTTCGTGAAAAATACGGGTTAGCCACCTATCGCGGCGAAAACACAATAGAAACCCATGACCGTCGTTATGTGAAAGAATGCCCTTAAGGGGTCCCTAGCGACGGTTTTAGCCATTGAAGCGATTCTGGGCAGCCCGTAACCCCTTGAGGCCAAGAAGCGCCACTGCTGCTGCTGCTTTCGACACTAACTCCTGGGCAAACTGTTGTTCTTCTGAGGTAAATTTTCCCAATACCCAGGTTGCGACACCATCTGGGTGCGTAGCCAACGGACTCCCCGGCGCCGGCTTTCCTACCCCGACACGCACCCTGGTATAGCCCCGTCCACCACAGAGATCCGAGATTGAGCGAAGCCCGTTATGTCCTCCCTCTCCTCCGTCCACCTTGATGCGGATGGATCCAAAAGGGATATCGATCTCGTCGTGAACCACTATTACCTGCGAGATAGTTATCTTCTTATAGTGAAGAAATCTCTGAAGCGGCTCTCCACTCCGATTCATGAAGCTCATCGGCTTCACTAAACTCGCAGACCAATCGGCGCATGAGAAGGTTGATTCATGAAGGTCATCACGGGTGTTCCAGCCCACCCGAGCGAGATCCCCAGCGATAGCGGCAGCCGCATTTTTTCGGCACTCAAGCTCAACATCCTCGGGTTCTCGTAAACCATTTGACGCGCGCAAGGCATCAACAACAGCAAACCCGATATTATGACGAGTTGAGTCGTAGCGACTTCCCGGATTCCCAAGCCCAACAACAGTAGAGAAATCCAAGGACATACAGAACTCGCAAAGCGAAATTGTCCTCAAGCGGCGTGGTCTTGTGACTCTACGCCACTTTTCAGACTACTTGGCCGGGCTCTTAGCGGCGGCAGCCGGAGCAGCATCACCCGCAGCCGGAGCAGCAGCCCCCGCAGCGGCAGCAGCGACAGCAGCAGCTTCAGGCTTGACCTCTTCCTCAACAGCACGAGGAATAATGACGCTTACAATGGTCTCATGCGGATCATCAGCCAGAACAACACCAGTTGGAAGCGCAAGCTCACTTGCGTGGATCGATTCTCCAAGACCAAGCTTGGAGATATCAACCTCGATAACACTTGGAATGTTCTTCGGAAGACAGGTAACTGAGACCTCATGCGTTACGAGGGTCAACACTCCACCATCCGACTTCACTCCTGGCGACTCTCCGACCAACTTAACAGGGATCTCAATTGAGATCTCCTCATCATCCTTGAGTGTTTGAAAATCAACGTGGAGGACCTTACCCTTGAGGTGGTCCTGCTGAATCTCCTTTACGATCGCCGCTTTGCCATCCAGAGATGACGACGAGCTCTTGAAGGTAAACACCTGCGAGAGGCGCGCTTGCTTCGCCATAATCGTAAACTCTTTGTACGGCACCTGAACGGCTATGGGCTTGTCAGCGCGGTGATACGCGACACCTGGAATATACCCCTCGCGGCGAGCGCGATTGCATCCACTCTTTCCAAGGTTTTGTCTCTCAGTGACTTCAATTGTGAAACTCTCTACAGCCATAATTCCTCTTAAAAAACGGTCGGGGGAATGTACCAGATGGTGTCATGCAGGTAAAGCGGGGCACTGAAAACCCATTATGCAGCTCGGGGCACCAGTTCATTCAGATGGAGCGCCGTTCGCCCATTCATTCCGGCAACCGGGTTATCTAGCGAAATAAGCTACTTACAGAATCATCAGAGTGAATTCGTCGAATCGCCTCGGCAAACAGGGGCGCTACTGAGAGAACCGTAAGCCTATCCCCGGCCCCACCCTTAGGATGTGGTACGGTATCGGTTACTATAACTTCCTCGATTGGACTCTCGTTGAGCCGCCTTCGAGAATCGCCCGAAAGAACAGCATGCACACAACACGCCACCACCTTCTTAGCCCCCTCTTCCCTCAGGGTCTGCGCCGCTTTAATCAGGGTTCCACCGGTATCAGCCATATCGTCGACGATAACGCACGTCTGGCCCGCTACCTCTCCTACAACGTTCATGGAAGCGATCATGTTCGGCCCCGCGCGTCGTTTATCAATAACCGCAAGCGGTGCGTTAGCGAGTCGGGTAGCAAAAAACCTAGCTCTTTCTACTCCACCCACGTCTGGAGCGACGATCGTCACGTTCTCTGAACCGTACTTCCCATGCAGATATGGAATCATAATAGGAAGCGCAAAGAGGTTATCAACCGGAATATCGAAAAATCCCATCATCTGACCGGCATGGAGATCCATTGTGAGGACACGATCCGCGCCTGCCGTAGTGAGCATATCGGCCACCAGCTTGGCCGTAATCGGCACTCGCGGCTTCACCTTTCGATCCTGGCGCGCGTATCCAAAATACGGCATGGCCGCGGTAATCCGACCCGCGGAGGATCGTTTCAGCGCGTCGATAATAATCAGAAGCTCCATCAGATTATCGTTGCCAGGGGTCGACGTGCTCTGGATAACGAACACATCACCCCCACGCACGTTGTCACCAATCTCAACCGAAATCTCTCCGTCACTAAACTGAGTCGTCTCGATTGAACCCGGTTGAATTCCTAACGTTTCGCACACCGCAGCGGAGAATACTGGATTTGAACGGCCAGAAAAGACGAGAAGCGGTCTAGTCACAGAAGCTCCTTAAACAAGAAAGAGTAGCTAGAACTGGTCTCACAAATATCTTCTGCTACAGTAAAAAATAGATCTCTTCGGGACACTATCACACCCGATTCATCAGGCAACTAGGAAGGTGACTTATGGGACAACTGAGCCGTTCTGGTATGAGATATTGGTGTTTGAAAACTCGACTCAACAAGCTATCCACAGGCTAGGCCGAGGACAGCCGTCAGGACAATGCCTGGCCGCGCCAGTATCTTTACCGTCTCTTCAGCTTGTCTTCAGCTTGTCTTTAGATTGTCTTGAATTGGATTTGCCTCGAGGCGAAGATTCGCCTCTGAGTAGAATTGCCCGGGCAGGGGTCGAACCTGCGTATGGCGGAATCAAAATCCGCTGCCTTAC
>JAFMIS010000027.1 GCA_017853915.1 bacterium | reverse complement strand
GCCGACCTCAGATACACATCGTTCGGTAAAGCGCCCGGAGAACCACCGACTGAACTTTTTCTCGGCCCCCTCTCCGCTTCGGTAGTGATTGAGGACGCTCAGACCGTATTTAACTCGCTCACCCTGGGTAGAGATGGCTCGCACGTTGACGCACGAGCGATCCTCGATACTGATCACGGCGACACCCTTCAGGGCTCATCTCAATTCGTGATGAGCCCCGATTACATCGGGCTTCCGGAATGGATGAGGGGCGCGTTCACCGGCTCCTCGTCTATCACGGGCCCAATCGGAAGTCCGATTTTCGCCGGGAAAGTCGAGAACTCTCCCTCAGCTCCCCTCACCCTCGCCTTTCCTCACGCGTCCCCCCTACCAATGTCGGCGATGACCGGCGCTCTGGAAATAGACCTGAATCACGGCTCTCCAATCGTGACTCTTCGAGATCTTAAAGGCTCTGGAGACGCTTCAACTCTACAAGCCACGCAACCCTTGGTATTTTCGGACAAGGGACTTTCAGCGGGCTTCGATGTCTCCGTTCCTCACTTCGCGTATGGCCCATTTTCGGTGCAAAATGCCAAGGCGCGCATCCGTGTTAGCCAGGGAGAGACGGGAGTAAATACCTCCTTTGACGTCAATACAGAGAGTTTACAACTCCAGGGAGTACCTCTTGGCCCGATGCACCTCATGATAAAACTCTCCCCGGACAAGGTGGATGTAAGCGCGGACTCTCTCCTGCCAGCACAAGGATCTCTGCAATGGAAAGGAACTATTGATCTCACCACACCAGAGGCCACTCTAACGGCCGGGCGTCTCACCTTAGATTCATTCCGCTACCCAACGACACTTCCCGTACAAGAGGAGGCTCTCGCGCCGATCGCCATAAGCTCATCATTCTCGCTCAAAGGTCCGCTCGATCTCGGCAAACTTAGCGGAGAAGGAGACACCACTGTATCGTTTCCCGCATCTGCTTCCGGACTCCCTCTCAAGGGCAGAACAACGCTCAAAGATGGCATCTTTAAGGTCTCTCTTCCTCACTCACAGTATCAAGCAAGCGCCGACCTTACGATCGATTTTACTAACCTTCTCTCGGGGAAATTGCAGGTCTCCTTGCCCCTCCAAAAAGCCTCCACGTTCTTCAGCGACGAGGACTGCGGCCAACTCGGGGCCTCCCTGACATATTCTTTTCCCTTGTCACAGGTTATGCGGGGAAGTGGCGAGCTTGCCATCGAAGCATTCAGCTTGGGATGCGCTCCATATCAACTAGTTCTTCCCAAGAATGCGAAGATTCCGATCCGAAATGGGAGTTTAATGATTCGAGATCTCCCCATCTCTACCTTTGATAGCGTCATGACGGTGAATGGACAAACGGGGATCGCGGATGGGCTTGATCTCACAGCGAAGGGAAAATTACAGCTCAGTGCGCTCATACCTCTCATGCCATCAATCGACGATCTGCAAGGCAGCCTCAAAGCCGATCTTGCCATTAAAGGTCCACTCGCGGAACCGCTCTTTAGCGGGTCAGCGCAGCTCGTCAACGGCGAGTTCGGCATCTCATCTCCAGACATCGAGGCCCACGACGTAACAGGATCCTTTGCTCTAATAGGCAATCGCATTCGAATCGAAAATTTTTCAGGCTCCGTTAACACCGGCACATTCGCTCTCCAAGGATCCCTCCTTCCCTTTGATTGGCTCCATTCGGATCTATCCACATCGCTCAAGGACGTAACAATCGAACCGATTCCAGACGCCTCCATCACATTTTCGGGGGATTTGCGCTTAGGCCTTGGGAAGACCAAGAGACAGATGCTCGCGGGAGATCTTCAGATAAATTTCGCGGAAGTCGCCAAAGATTTTGACCTTAATAAGATACTCATGAACGCGATCTCCGGATACTTCTTACCCTCCCGAGTGCAACCGGTGACGAGTAAAAAGAAGGTTGATATCGATCTTGATGTCAGCGTCTCAGCTCCTCGAAACATATTTGTCCTTACCCCATTTTTTAGCGCTGAAATGAACACTGCTCTGCATGCGTCAGGCACTATATCCGAGCCAAACCTCGCCGGCTCAATGCAAATTTTAAATGGATGGGTTGGGCTCAAGGGCAATCGATTCGACATCACCTCTGGAGGGCTGACATTTAAACCGGGGAACCTTGTCCCAACCGTTGATCTCGCAAGCGAAGGCACCGTCCGCGCCCCAAGCGGAGAAAATGTCCTTATCATTTTGGACGCCTCGGGCCCCCTCCAGAATCCCTCAATAGAGCTCTCCTCTGACCGTGGACTCTCGCAGGGGGAACTCTTGCTTTTGCTCACATCATCCCGACAGCTCGGTGGTCGCACCGAAGCCAACCGCTTGGGTAGTCAGTTCAGTCGCGATCAGCGCTACTTCATGTCTCAAGACTCGTTTTCGAGTTTTCAGTCATT
Organism: bacterium; assembly: GCA_017853915.1. Classification (GTDB taxonomy): domain Bacteria; phylum Bdellovibrionota_C; class UBA2361; order UBA2361; family OMII01; genus OMII01. The sequence continues at coordinate 11,087 of JAFMIS010000027.1, read as the reverse complement.
CTTCAGAAATCTAGCCAAGATTGACACTCTTTCATTCGAGCCCGCCTACAATCAATTCACAGGGGCGATTGAGCCAGCTGTTGTGGCCAAGAAAAATGTATCACCACGTCTCACCCTGCTCGGCGAGAGCTTATTTAGCTCGGTAAGCAACTCTCGCGCGGGTGGCGTGTATAGCCTCACACCGAAGTTAAATGTGAACGCGTTTTTCCAAACCGTGAGCACTCAGAAAAACTCGATTCTCAGCTCCGACCTCACCTACACCATCCTGTCCGAGCAATCCGAGTTTGTAACCTTTTCAATTGAGGGGCTCCAACAGTTTGACCGGGAAAGTATCCTCGCCTCAGCTCGCCTTGGGCCGGCGTCCCGAATTCTTAATAGTGCCGAGAACCTTTCGTCCGTCGGGCGACAGATTGAAAACTATATGCGCGACCAAGGCTTTCGACAGTCCTCCGCAGCTATCTCATGCGTTCGGGGCGAGCGGTATTGCTTTGAGATCGCGATGAAAATCTCAGAGGGTCCCGCTTCAAAAATTAGAGCAATTAGATTCGAGGGTGATTCGCTGCCCGAGCGCCTGCAACGAACTGCTCGGGAAGCAGCCCCAGTAGGGACACTCGCGACCAGCACGGTTACCGATCTCATCGAACGCACGATAGTTATCGCGCTGAGACATGATGGCTACATCTCAGCTCGCATAACGCCTCGTTATGAGCCAATTGAGAGCTCTTCGGAGGTAACACTCGTGATTGCGTCAGACGTCCGAGAGCCTATTTCATTCATCTTCAAAGGTAATACCGTATTTTCAGCCAAGGACTTCCTTGACTCCATCGATCTTTTCTCTCGAAAGCGCGCGTTTGGTAACAACACGATCAAACTTCTGGTCCAGAATATTGAGCTGATGTACCAAGAACGGGGATATCTTTTCGTTCAGGTCTCCTACTCCGAAGACCGCTCAGATCCAACTCGACTAACGTACACAGTTACTATCGCTGAGGAGGCTCCGACCAGCGTGCGCGCTGTCAATGTGGTGGGAAATGATCATATCTCTCGCGCTCAGCTCATCTCTCTGATGCGTGAATTAGGACTTGAGGAACAAGCGGCTTTACTGCATCCCCAGTTCGCAGTGCCGAATCAATTAGACTCTCTGCGAGACGCGATCGCGGCTGTATATCAGGAGGAGGGTTTCCCCGACGTAAGTGTCTCCTACCAAATTAAACCCTCGCAGTCAGGTGACCTACTGGATATCGAATACACTATCGTTGAAGGGATGCCCCGTAGAGTCGCCTCGCTCGTTATCGCGGGATACCCACGCGACCTGAGAAAAATTACGATTCCGGCGACGCCCGCGTCTATACCGCGAGTCAACACACTGATTGAGGATGTGCTTGAAACCTTAAAAAGCGAGGGATTCCTCTTTCCGAGCGTTTCATCTGAGCTCTCGGATGATGAAGAAAGCATCACCGTGCGTGTGGAACCCGGGCAGCGTATTATAATCTCCGCAATCACATACGAGGGCCTGTCACGAATTCCCGAAGAGACGGCCCGAAAAGACACTACTCTACGAGTCGGAGCTCCCTATCGTCAGGAGGATCTTAACATCACCAGAAAAAATCTCCTTCGGTCGGGATTGTTCTCGCGGGTTGAGGTACTCCCTCAAGATGGATCGATCGATTCGCCCATCGAGGCTCTCATCATACGTCTTGTTGAACGGCCCCTTGAAACCCTTGAGGTGGGCGCGGGCGCTAATTCGGAGTTCGGGTTGCACACCTTTGGAGAAGCCGTCAATAAGTCCCTCTTCGCGGACGGCAGAACGCTCTCACTTCGTGTTGATACCTACTTTGATCAAACACAGATTAATCCGTCAGGGTCGGGTCTGGTAAGTCAAGGATTCACAAGCCTCCGGTACGTTGATCCCGCTTTGATGGACTCTGACTACACGTTAACTGAGGAGGCCCGCTACCAACGCCAGGAGCTGACCACTCAGGAATTCAACCTTGACCGTTTTCTGATCGGCTCCTACCTCTTCCGTCAATACGAATCGGACCTCACGCTTTCCGCCGGACATTCAATTTTATGGGATAATCTCCAGGATGTTGATCCTGGCGCGATAATATCTGACCTCGATTACGGATCCGTACGCCTCAGTTTCCTCTCCAGCATCATGAAACTCGATAAACGCGACAACTCTCTCCTTCCCCACTCGGGATACACGCTCTCGCTGGAACCAAAACTCTCGATGGAAGCAATCGGTTCTCAAGCGAATTTTGGTTCGCTTGTTGCTCGAAGCACCGCCATAGTTCCCCTCAACGTGTTGTCACCACGCTATTCCCTCGGTCTAGGTCTAAGTGGCGGACTTTCCCAACCATGGGGCAACACTTCCGAGATACCCATCACACAACGCTTTTACCTCGGAGGTCGAACCTCTGTGCGTGGCTTCAGAGAGAATTCGTTAGGCCCTCAAGGCGATGACGGCGCTGTGATAGGTGGAGACACGATGCTCGCGGGCAAAACTCAATTCCAGTACTTGGTTGCCGACTCTTTTAGCACGCACACCTTTTTCGACTTCGGAAACGTCTTCTTACGACATCGCAGCTTTGAGCTCTCCGACATTCGTACCAGCGTAGGTGTGGGATTCCAGTACCTCTCGCCAATCGGTCCGATCGGCTTTGATGTAGGACATCCTCTCAAGGAGCTAAGCGGCGAGTCATCCGTGCGAGTGCACTTCTCAGTGGGAAGTATGTTCTAGCGCCACGCTCGGCCACTCGTCAGTAACAGATGGGTGCTGAGAGCTCGAGCGAACAGCGCGCATCAGAACGCTCTGAGATACCCGCCTCATCCCAAACGCCGTTTCCCACCGTTTTAACACCCTCAAATAAGGTGATTTCTACTATTTTGTGATTCCACGTGTTATCGAGTAACATCTCGAGCTTGTGTGCCTGATTAAAATCTATGAGAACTGATACGACCCAACCTCTTGCTCGAATCGAACGAGCCTCATTCCTCGCGATCACTCTATTCCTCATCGGAGTTATATTGTACGGCCTGAGCACTGCCTTTCTAACAGTTCTGTTCGGCTACCTCATCATCGAACAGCTTGGGCGTAAACTTCCAAAAGGGTTGGCCATTCTCGCATTTATCGCCCTCACCTCTGTGCTGTTCTATCTTTTTATACACTCAGTACAGCAGGCTGTAGGAGCCCTCCCCACTATTGCTGAGAAGGCTGTGCCGCGAGTCCTCGAGTATGCACGACGTTGGGACGTCGAGGTGCCATTCAGCGACTCGGTCTCTCTAAAGTCCTACCTTGTGGATGAGATTGGCTCGCAACTACTCCACCTCGCAAAGTTCGCGCAGATTTTCACCAAAGAGTTTGTGTACTTCATTATCGGACTCGTGGTCACCTGCAGTATTTTCGCTCGAAGTGAGATAGACCTTGGTCGAGGAACATACACAATTGAGAACAACGTATATTCATCCTTCACGCTTGCTTTGAGTCACCGATTCTCAACTTTCTTTCGTAGCTTCCGAACAGTCATCGGCGCCCAAGTCGTTATCTCGACCATTAACACCTTCTTCACAGGACTTTTTCTTCTTGCGCTTCATTTCTTTGATCACGCCCTACCGTACTCATTCGTTATTGTGGTGGTTACTTTTCTGTGCGGGCTACTGCCAATCATCGGTAACTTGATCAGCAACACGGTAATCTTCTTTGTCGGAGTATCTCAATCGATCAACTTAGGAATACTAGCCCTCAGCTACCTGATCATACTTCACAAATTTGAGTATTTTCTGAACAGTAAGATCATCGGCGGCAAGATTAAAAACCCGATGTGGCTAACGCTTCTCTCTCTACTTGTAGGCGAGCGCCTGGGTGGGGTTCCGGGCATGATTTTGGCGCCTGTGATCCTTCAATATTGCAAGCTTGAGGGTACAGCACTTCAAGTTACAGCGCCGTCCAAAAACACATAAGACGCTGATACCACTAACTTTCGCATCAGCCTTTTGTCTCCAAAAACTTCTTATAATTCCCTGCGACGGCTGCCAGAGTACCCGCATCATAAGAAATTAACTATCTCCGTCTAGGAGGAGCTCGTTGTAACGTGTGCTCACTCACAGACGTTACATTTTCAGTTCACTCGTTCTGACGCACGAAAGGGTCGAGGTTTTATGCACACTGCTATAGTCATTGATGAAACGGGATCACCAGCCGCAATTCAAAATACAGTTCAGATGCTCAGTGATGTTAATACATTCGCTGATATCATTATTGTTAGTTCAAAGGCGCGCCCAGACGGATTGGCTCAAGGCATCTGGATATCCTCGGAGAATCTGGTAGAGGGATTTTCCCGGGCTACCGCGATGGCCGCGAGCAAGCGCGTGCTTGTGGTGAGCTCCCAGCTCACCTTTAGTCTTACGGATCTGTCAAAGCTGACCGCTGAGATTGAGACCTGTGGGATTCTTGAGCACATTATCATCACGCCACGCACTGATACGACGACTCTTGAAATCCCGGAGATCACGCCAGAGGCTATTGTGAGCTCTCTGACTCGCTACGATTCCTGGCCTCTCATGTGCGTCGCGACATCTCGATACTCATTGAGCGCCATTTCGCCCGATTCGATCGAGTCAGTCACCGAGCTGATCGCTCAATCACTCATTCGATCTACGGCTGAGGGAGATTCAGTTCGAACCTCCTCGGTCATAACTCCGCGAATTTCAAGCGCCAGGGGAGCTCAAACGTGCGCCATCTCGACACGAGCGCGGGCTCGTTGCTTACGGTGCGCTGTCGACGCTATGAACGTTGAGGAGATGTACCCGAACCATAACTGGGTTACTTTTAGCAAGGAGAGCGCCGCGGCTTCGTATCACTCTCTCGCCGCGCTCTTTCTGCGATTTGAGGATCCCGCTTCGGCCGCGGAGTGCTTGTCCTGCAGCGAGCAACTTGAGGAGAGCCCTCGATACTTTGCGCTGCAAGGCCTGATTCAAAAGGCAAAAGGAGAAACCCTGGGAGCGGTAGCGAATCTCGTCTCAAGCCTCCAGTGCTATGAGGAGAGGAAAACAAACACAGGCGACCACTACCTATCTTTCTCTCCCGGAAACTTAGACGCTCTCAAGGCTCGACTCGCTGAGGGGCTCGACGCGTTAAACAAGAGGGACAACTCGCGCGCGCTTGAATCCTTTTCAGAGGCTGTATTTACATTCGACAGCTTCTACGCGGAGCACGGCGTCACGGCCCCATCCCGACAGAGAAACTAGACCACATCCCTCAGACAGTCACGTCTTGAGCGCGGCGGACGTCGAATCTATCGGCTTCGGGCAGCGCTTGAGTGACGTGAGCCTCGGTCAGGCCCGAGACATTCGCCCCATACGGACCTCTTGGCGACGTCAGTAGTGGCGTGGATCGTGAAATGACAGGGCTGGACTTTATTGGCCCTAAAAATCACTCACGCTACCATGCAAGTCGCCCGGATTGCCTAAATAGCACCTAACAGACTGTTTACACTACGTTTTTGACCTTATTGACCAACCGGTCTAGTATGCCCTGGCTTATCCCCTTGTAGCTTAGTGGTACGTGTTGTTTCCATGCGCATCTTCGCCTCTCTTGGATTACTACTCATCATCATGGGACTCTCGGGAGGTGCCTGGTACCTGTGGGAACGCTGGGGAGACGCGATTGTTCCGGCAGGGCGTTACCTGGGCCAGATTGGCGTCGCGTGTATTCTGATTGCCTGCCTGATCTCATATGCGCGCCGACGGACCCTCCCCTCCGTGCGCGACTTCTTAGACGAGCGGATATGGACGCTTGGGCTCGTGGCGATCTGGGCGTCGGACTGGCTATGCCGATCATGGGGGCTTTTTCAAGGGCCGATGATTCGGGGTGAGATTCTCGTGGGCATGGGGCTATCCTACCTCCTTCTGAAGGGATCATGGCGCTCCTTTTTTCTCTATTGGCCAGCGCTGGTAGCCATCGCCCTCATATGGTCCTTTCACCTCGCGTCGGCTGGATCCCTCCTGTACTCCGATGATCATGCCATGTTTATATTCCGCCTCCACTTGCTCAAAGATAATTTTCCCTCCATTCCATTTTGGTCCCCGCTCTGGAACGCTGGATTCGACGCACGTGATTTTTTCGCTACTGGCAGCCTTAATGTGTTCGCACTCATGGCTCCACTTATCTATCTGTTCCCGATTGAATCAATATACAACCTCATAATCGCGATGATCCTGTGGATCGTGCTCCCCAGCAGTATCTTCATGAGTGCCCGTATATTGAAATTTTCGCCCCTCTCGGGTTCAATCGCAGCGACACTATCGATGTGTTCGGGACTTTTCTGGTATCGCTGGGCTCTGAAGTACGGAACGGTGGGATTTATTCTTAGCTCCGCTCTCCTTCCTCTGTGTGTGGCGCTCTTCCTTTCATGGATTAGCGCCGCCCGGCCCTCAAAAAAACTCTGCGGCGCGTTCATCATTATCGCGACCCTTTCAGTGCTGTGGTCTCCCGCGGGAATCGCGATGGCCCCTCTTGGCTTTATCGCTCTGCCTCGACTTAAGGCCATCCTGACCTCACGCCGGCACATGATCTGTATCGCTCTGCTAGCGGCCCTCAATCTACCGTGGATGACGATGATGTGGCGGGTTTCAAACGTGGGGAAATTTTTAGAGGCTGACAAACCAGGTGAAATCGTCACACACGAGCCATCTCAGATCATGCGGAATGATACGAGTCTCAACAATGCTCCGATGCAGAACGGCCAGGTCTTCCGTCATCGTTCCGGTTCCCTTAATCTGAAAAAGAGCCTTAATTACTGGCACAACAACGCGTCGGCGCTCAATCCGATCATCCTTGTCTTTGCTCTTCCAGCTCTGTGCTCATTGGTAGGCACTATACGCGTGGCATTTATCTTCGTGGTCGCGTGGTTGATAGCTCTCGGCACTCTCGGTGTTACGTTGAAACCCCAGCTCGAACTCGACCGCATGCTTATCATCGCGTCGACGCTTCTAACACTTCCGTTGGGATCATATTTTGTCGAGTTCTTGAGTAAGGCCTCTCAAGGGACCACCTGGCGGCTCAGCGCCAGCGTAGCAGCTAGTTTCATTATCATCGGTCCTTTTTCAGCCTCCTCTGTGATCCTCGGACGTTCAGATGACAAATTCACCTTTCAAACAACGGAAACGGTGAGGCTGAGACAGGCTCTTGAAAGAAACGCCCATGGCGGGCGCGCGCTTTTCACCGGATGTGTTTTGCATGAACTTGACGGGGGGCATCTCGGTCCCCTTCCGATATGGACCGGTGTTCCCATGGTAGCCTCAAGCTACGCCCATAATATCTGGCGCTATGAACAGCCTATCCCTCCTAGCTTCTTGACAAGGGGCGACTCAGGTATTGACGAATTCTTTAATCTTATGAACGCGTCCCTTGTGGTAGCTCACGAACCATTCTGGATCGATTATTTTCGGACCCGGAGCGAAGGTTACATCAAGGTATATGAGGGCGACAAATTCTGGGTATTCTCTCGCCCGGGCTACACACCCTCGTATGTCCTTTCTGGAGTCGCCGACGATGTCACCTTTACATCGAGGTCTGTGTCTCTGTCACCAAAAACCTCCTCTCTTGTCCTAAAGTTTAAATACTTCCCTTTTCTCACCAGCTCCGGATGTCGAGTTTCTCCTCATAAGGTCTCTGATGAGCTACAATTAATCGAACTTTCTGAATGCCCTATAGGGCAACGGATCTCAATCAGAAGCGTCTCTCCCTTGGATCGTCTGCGTGGAGGAGTGAACTAACGCTTTATGAGCAATAGATTTCGAACGATCATTATATGCGTTCTTTCCGTTGTGGTTCTCCTACTGCCCTCGCGCTTTATGGAGTCGGTGGTGCTCGCCTGTGGCAACACGACGTCGGGATGGTTTCCGATGCTCAACCTCAACCACAACGCTTTTTATATGTGGCGAGTGGACCACCTGAGTCGCTTCTTCATCGCCCTATTCGCCCCTGAGTACTCAGCCGAGAAGCCCCTATTCAGATTCATCATACTATTTTTTGGAACCGGGCTGATTGTGCGCTCGTTTCCGATAAAACAGGAGCCACGATTGTGGGCTCTGAGTATTATTCCGGTCCTTTTAGCCCTTGCTTCTGTCGGCCTTAATCCGCTGGTTCTCGGCACTCTGGCGTGGGCTCCGATTACGGCCGTTATTTGTAGACAAGTCCTACGCTCTGAGAATCCTGGCTGGTGGTGGCTCCTGCTGGGCCTCGTGGTGCTCGAAAGCTGTATGAGCGCTAATCAAGCCTCGCTCGTGTGGGTAGCGATGGTTATATTTCTCGTTATCACCACGAAGAGCCTGTCGGAACGTTCTATATCGCAGCCGCGACGCTTCAAAACTCTGATCACGGCACTACTAGTCCCCGCTCTATACACGGTAATCACGGCTCCCATGCCGCCCCTGCCTGATATCCCTCGGGGTGGACACGTGATTGCCGAGAGGGATTTCGAGGGTAGTGTCACTCCTCTTATCGGACCGGCCTATCCCTTCGAAGTTCTGGATCGTGATGACCTTACCAAGCTCTACAAGCCGGTAGCCCACAATCTCCTCCTGTTTTCGCTCTTCTCTTTGTTCATAGCTCATCGTGGGGCTGCGCCTCTCACGCGCCGTATGGTTATCGCCGCTACAGCCCTTTCAGCAGCCTCGTTTATCGACACCAATCTTCCCGATTCATGGGCCCTGATAGGTCCAATCGCGAGCGTATCGCGCCTGCTTCCGTGGGGCACATACTACGCTCTCACAGCTATCTCCCTCGGATTCGCGGCGTGGTTACTCGGGATGGTATGGGTAGCGGCCCCACGAAAATGGATGGCCTATGGGATGGCCGCGCTTGCTCTCTATTCAATCTCCTCGGCTGCTCCCACCTTGTATCGCCCCTTTCTGCAGCAGTATGTGGCGACTAAAGATATGGATCTTCGGCGCATTCTATGCTCACCATCTGCGGCGGTCATACGCCACTTCGCTGTCAGCCATCCCAATCTGGTGCGAGATTTGAGTGAGATGAAAACGCTTGGCAGAAAAAGGGGGGTTGATGTAACGACTCTGGGAGCTACTATCTCCCTCTCTCCCGAGCTAGTTTCCAAAGATTTTACGGAGACCAAACCCGCTGAGACATACTGGCGCTGGTCGACTCGTCGTGGGAAACAGTTAGGCGACGAAGTCCTCACTATTCGGTTTCCCTCTCCTACTACCATTCGTGGAGTGGAATTTGATCCTGGGAACTATTCAACTGACTTCCCGCGAGGTCTAACAGTCCGAGGAGGCGATTGTGACGGAGGTCCGACTCGGATTCTGTCCGAGAATCCGTCCTGGCAAGGAAGCTTATCCTTCACGCCCCGAGCGTATCCTTACCTTTCACCGCGTAGTCAGGTACGGGTCTTTTTCTCTCAGACAGAGACCGTGTCCTGTCTATTCGCTCACCAAACCGGCCAAGCCACTTTTGATTGGTCGGTCTCCAGAGTGCGGGTGATTCAATAGGTGGGTGCCCATGGCCCTTGCGAGCTCATAGTGCCTTTACTTATTTGAAGCTCCGCTCTCAGTTTTCAAGGACACGATCTTATCGAGGACGCCATTAATAAATTTAGGGGAATCATCCGCGCTGAACTTTTTTGCGATTTCGATTGCCTCGTTGAGACTCACCTTAGGCGGCACATCTGCAGAGAAATGAATCTCATACGTGGCAATGCGGATAATATTTCTATCGATGCAGGCCATTCGAGAAACACTCCAGTTTGTCGAAGCAAGACCAATCATATTATCGAGGTAGTCGATATGCTTAATAACTCCCTGAATAAGCGCCGCGCTGTAGGATTCTCCAGCCACCGGGCGCTCATCCTCCTCCAGGTCGCTCTGAGTGCTAAAGTGATTAGAGAAAAAATTCACGCGCTCGTCTGAGAAGTCCGCCAGGATATCGCACTGATAGAGCACCTGTAAGGCCGCTTCTCGACACGCCCTCCTTGATTTCATACCTGTACCATCGGCTAATCCAGTTGTAAGCATGAGCGACTGCTCATGTGTTCCCGCTACAGGAGATGCCCCAACTTCTCTTTTTTTGTAGCCAAGTACTTAATACTACAGGGATCCGGCGTAGGTATCATGGCAACACGCTCCTCAACCACTATTCCATGCCGACTCAGGGTCGCGGACTTGGTCGGATTGTTGGTAATCAATCTGATTCGACCTATGTTGAGCGCACGCAACATGTGAGCCGCCACCGCGAAGTTGCGCTCATCAGGCTGAAATCCTAATTCGATATTGGCCTCTACGGTATCTCTGCCTTGGTCTTGGAGAGCATACGCGCGCACCTTGTTTTCCAATCCGATACCACGCCCCTCCTGTCGCAGATACAGTATGACTCCGCGGCCTTCCCCGGCTATTAACTCCATGGCTCCAGCAAGCTGAGGTCCGCAATCACACCTCCGACTTCCAAAAACATCGCCGGTCAAGCACTCCGAATGAATTCTCACCAGTGGAGCTGTGCTTGTTGTACCACTCACATCACCCTTAACGACCGCGATATGCTCTTTGCCTCCGGCGTCCTCGGCGAACACCCACTCCGTACATGGGCCAAAGTCACTCTCCATCTCCCGAGACGAAACCACGCGAACCGCTATCTCGTTACGCGCCCTGAATTCCTTAATAGCCTCGACAGAGGTCACCAACAAATCGTGGCGTTTAGCGAACTCAGCTAAGTCGTGACCACGGGCCATTGAGCCATCCTCATTCAGCACCTCGCATAATACCCCTGATGGCGTCAGGCCAGCCAGGCGCGCGAGATCAAATACGCCCTCGGTGTGGCCCGGGCGTCCAAGAACCCCAGCTGGGTTAGCAATTAAAGGGAACACATGCCCCGGACTTACAAAGTCCTCACCGCGCGCGTGAGGATCGATGAGCTGCTTCATTGTCTCAGCCCGGGCCCGTGCGGTTACACCGTTGGGAAGGATGCGGGCGCTATCAACGCTCACACCAAAAGGAGTTTGATAGGGAGAATTGTTTGTAGTCACCTGCAGAGGTATATCGAGTCGACGCGCTATCTCCCCGGGTATACTCAC
>JAFMIS010000333.1 GCA_017853915.1 bacterium | reverse complement strand
ACATCGCATTTCCTTTGCGATCGAGTTATTGTGCTGTCGGGCTCCAGTCACATAGGCCACGCCACGACCATGCAATCTGCTTTGATACGGCATGTGCCAGGTAGACCAAAAGAATCGCGCCGATATCATCTCCAAGATAGTGCCACCCAAGGTACATGGTGCTGTTGAGAGTAAGAAGCAGGAAAATGGCGCTCAGCGCCGCTAGAGCCCAGTGCAACCGTCGGAGATACAGAGTCCCGGTCATGACAACCGCAACGTGCAGACTGGGGAAACCTGAGATCATAAAAATGGCCTCCCGTGATCCCGGATGCGACTCAAGAATCATTTTCATAGCCCATAGGCTTTCCTGAAGCCGATATATCTCTGAATCCCGCATAAACTCGAAGAGTTGAGGCTTATAATAAATCGGGCCCCAGGTCGGGGCCGCATAGATTGAGACAGTGCCGAACATGAATAGCAGCACAAATGTACACATGTACTGCTGCGCGAGCGCTCGTGGGGCGCCAACGATGAATATCAGCGCCACGAGCGACATGTACGGGTAGTACCAAAAGTAATTCTCAGAGATGAATGAGAGCACAGGAGCGGATGTCCCCAACATGCCATGCAGAAATTCTGAACATGTCGCCCCACCACACAGACGTTTATCGACTGAAAAAAACCATTCATCATAAACTTGCGAATTGATCACTGGAATGAGATTTTTTAGGAGGGCGAACTCCACGAACATGATCAACAACGCGTTCATGAACCGAGCGTCTTGAAAGAGCTGCTCTCCATAAAAGCGCGTCGAAAGGTGTCGCCAGAATGGTCGCCACGGCAGGTCCTTCAACCGAAACCGGTGGCGTACTATCAAACGAACTAATTGAAGCGCCACGTATAGCAGAAGAACCAGGCAGTAGAGATCAGCTGCCGTGAGGATCTGTTTGATATAAAAGAGTAGCGGCCCCTCCTTAGCCTGCCCTCCCGGCTCACCGGGCATGGGGAGGTCAAAGTAGTGGTAGAGGCCACCAACCAAAGCGCCGAATAGGAGCAGAACCCACTCGACCGGCATAAGGATTTTGAGAATTCGTCTCACAGGAAGAGTATCGGCTTACCCACCAGCCGCTTTGAAGCCTAAGAAATCGCCGGGAAGGACGACACTCCGTCTTGCAGCCATGGCATAGCTAAGTGGCTGAAACAAGGTAGACTCAGCTTATGTTTCAGAGGAGAAACTCGCCATTTTATAAAACCATTTGAAAAATAACCTTAAAAACCGGTATTCTATAAGGGTCGAAGAGAAGTTTCTCCGCTTCGTAAGCTGTCCTCAGGGCATCTTATGAAGTGAGACGTTCCGCAATGTAAAGGTGCGGAAAGGTTTTTTGCAGGGTTTGCACGACCTCTTGGTGGTGCGGTTTTGGATATAAAAAGTGCTCTCCCGAGAACTCTTGGGTGAGTTATCGAGAGGGCACTTTTTACTATCATTCGGTTACTTTTTTTTCAGCTGTTTTTTTCTAAGGTTATTCATTCGGAACGTTCTCTCTTCACATTTTCTTCGCTCAATTTCCTGGAGCGCTCTTCGAATACAATAGAAACAAAACGACCGCGGCAACCGCGAGACGATAGTACGCAAATGGCCGTAAGCTCCAACGACTCACCAGCCCAATAAACGCGCGCACAGTCACAAGCGCACAGAAAAAAGACACCACAAATCCAATCGCTACCAGTTTCAGATCCTCATACGAAAAAACGCGCGCGACCTCCACCATATCATGCAACGCGGCGAGCATTAAGATTGGAACAGCCACGAGAAATGAAAATTCAGCGGCGGATTTTCGAGAGAGTCCAACCCACATTCCGCCTATAATCGCCGAGGCGGAGCGGGACATTCCTGGCCACAACGCTAAACACTGCACGAACCCGATGCAGAGGCTCTGCTGCCACGTGAGCTCCTCAATGCCCCGCCTGCGGTCATCACTTTGCCGATCTTCCACCAGTAATATTAAAAACGCGCCCACCGCAAAGGCGATAGCGACTGGAAGAGGCGCAAAGAGGTGCTCTTTGATTTTATGTCGGAAAGCGAAGCCCAAGACGACAGCTGGCATCGTAGTCAAAGCCAGCTTTACAAGCCCTGCGACCCCGAATATTCCCGGTTCGAACACCACCGACGGTCGCGTTACTGCCTCGCGAAGATTAGAAAACAGCCCCACAAACCGCTCTCGAAATAGGATTAGAACACTGAGAATAGCGCCTAGCTGAATCACCACATCAAAAGACTTGGCTTTTTCACCCGTAAATTGAAGCGCTTCTCCGAACAGAATAAGGTGCCCTGTGCTGGAAATAGGAAGGTACTCAGTCACCCCTTCCACTACCCCCAAGATAATCGCGATGATGGTCTCTGACACTTTCTAGATCCTCCCCTCGAAAGGGTACTCATACCTCACAGTCGGGGCAATCCTCGATTACACCCGTCATAAAGCGAAAAGACGAGAGGCCTCGCCTGCCTGCACTCCCTTCTTAGCGCTGTTAGTACACTGAAATACTCGCAATCCCCTCACCTGGCCTAATCTCGAATCTCCCATCCGCGTGAGGCAGCAGTTAGCAATCCTTCCATGAAACTACTGGCCGAGATATCGTCTCGTCATGCGACTCGACGGCGCGGATGTGATCATTATTGGCGGCGGATTGGCTGGCGGTTGCGCCGCGCATGCGCTCGCTGTTCGTGGAGCACAGGTGACAATTCTTGAAGCTTTGCCCGGATTATGCGAGAGAGCATCGGGAAATCGTCATGGCCTCATTACTCCATACATAACTTCTCGTACATCGCCACTTGAAACGGTGTACTCCACGGGCTTCGAATACACGTCGAAGTTCCTCCACGATGTGTTGAGTAAGACCGTAGTGAACGAAGAGATCTTCGACCAGTGCGGAGCACTCCACTTACCAGCGACACCGCGTCTAGCGCACCTGCTGGCCGACTCTACTCCCTTTTTGGGCTCCGCACGCATTCAGCGAGTTTCTCAATCAACCGCCAGTGAGCTAGCTGGTATCCCGCTAAAC
>JAFMIS010000332.1 GCA_017853915.1 bacterium | reverse complement strand
GCTGCGGGAGCCATGAACACTGATGGATTGTCGCGCGATACCCTCAGTCACAAGGGATCCACGAGGGAATATTATCCCCGGCGAAAGAGGACGGGGCCCGCGACAGACCTGACCCGCATCAAAGGGATCTTATCGAGGGTTCTCGCCCATCGTGGTCTGGATAAAAAGGTGGAGCGGTACGAGTTTATCCTCCATTGGCGCTCAATTGTGGGAGAGAGGCTTGCTGAGGTTACCAAACCTGATTGCATCAGAAATAAGACCCTCTTTGTGAACGTTGTGCACTCTGTCTGGGCACAAGAGCTTACTTTTATGAAGCCGATGTTGTTGCAGAAACTCTCCCATTATCTCAAGCCGGGAGATATCGTAACTGACATGGTGTTTAGAATCGGACAGATTGAGGGTCGCTAGCGCGCACAGTCTGCCAATACTAGTGCGCTATTCATACTGCGCCACTACTAGGGTGACAGTAAGCTTGAAGATTTGCCTCGTTTCCATGCTGCGCGAGGCAACAAGGTCGGAGCGCCGGAACTATTTTATAGTGACCGCAATTTTCATAGGTAAACAATTCTCGAAAGCGGTATGATAGCGGCGTCTATTCGTAGTTAGTTTGTATGAATCATTTTGGTCCACAACCAGATCGTTCGTCCCGCGTATCAGTGTCAATCCCGGATAAATTATCGGATTGGGATGCCGCGGGACTCGTTCCAGCGCCGCGCAACGAGCATGAAGAGGCGGACGCGGTGTCGCGCATGGAGTCAGTGCTGGGACAGATGCTCAACCAAGGCCGGCTGTTGCCGCTGTCTGAGCTGCCTGTGCTTGTTGGAAGATTTTGTGAAGACGATCTTCGGGGCCTTGCCTATCGAGATATTACAGAATCTGATCGCAAACGCGCCTACGCCACAATCGACGAGCAAGCTCGCAGCATCTCCGAGCGATTTATCGGCCATCTAGTTGTGAGTTGTATACATGAAGCGCAGACTCCAACGAGCGTAGATTGGAGCGATCTGAGGGGCGAGTTCGTGTCAAACTGGCGAGATGTAAAACGCGAGCTTCTCTCAGACTCTGAGGAGACTCGCCGGGTCGCCCGCCGATGCGTGGAGATGGCGCTTGATCGGGTGCGGTTGCCAACATCGATACGTGGTGACTTTACGGTTGTCCCTGATGGTTTGAGGTCTTCGGTCGAAGAGGTATTGGGGTGGAGCAGGCAGATTCGAGATAGCAGCCCCTAGAGTGCCTATGTCCTGAAATCGCGCGTAGTGGCGAGGCTCAAGAAATATGCGGACAAGAGTACTCTTTGAAAGGGCCACTTAAGGAATCTACTTAGGTCAGAGATGAACGTATTCCGCGGGGCTAGCATCTCATTTTTAAGCACAATAATTTACTCCCAAGTTCTCTCATTATATCGCAGACGCTCGGCTCAGTAAGCGTAGTGCCCATCGATGGGTTATGATTGAGCCAAGGAGCGTGAAAAAATTAGTTGGAGTACTCGCTCGAACGAGGGACGACAAGCTCCGAGTTGCCGGCAGATTTCAAGGAGGAGACAACGTGTGGGGCCTGGGAGCAGGGCGAGCAAGTATTTTCTCTCTGTTACCAACAGGGACTTGAGACACGAAGACCAAAAGACGTTCGCCTACGCTAACACCGCAGCGGACTAGGAAGCGGCTTGTCTGCCGTGGCTCTGTAGAGCGGAGCTGGAAACGCCTAAAACTCTAGACTGAGAACTGAAATCATAAGCCTCGTACGAAAGTGATAAGTCGCTACATGCGCTGAAGTAGTAGGCCCTAAATATGGGTAGCACTTCACTCACAAGTAAGTGTTCCTTGCTAGCGCCGTCTCTGTGGCTGAGACAGGAGTGAGAAATCCTCTTGTGCCGGCTGTAACTCCCTGGTATCCCATGGAGATCAAGCCTCCATGGCCGATTTTAACGGCACCACAACTGTATGGGAATCACGTCAAACGCTGAGAGGAGAGGAGAGGAGCGAGCCTAGCGGCTCTCACATGTATAGTCCTCCTTGCGGTGGGAGTAATCGCACGGTCGGCGTACCTCAGCCACTTTCCGATGCAGGTGCACGCCGATGAATCGTCGTCAGTTGTCGAGGGTGTTTCTAAGTTTGTCGTCGGAGAGGGAGGGTGGGCGCTCTATGGCTCGGCATTCGGTGGACATCCAAACCTGAGCTACTGGTTAACCGCTATTCCAGGAAGGATCGTGGGTGAGTTGTCACTGTGGTCGGCGCGACTCGGCTCTGCTCTCTCTGGATCCCTCTCGCTCCTCCTTTTTACGCTCTTTGTATGGCAGGTATTCGGAAGACGAGTTGGGCTCTTCTTTCTTGTGTTCGCCGTTCCATTTCATCTCCACGTTCACTACTCGCGCACTGCCTTTCCTTATATACATGCAGTTTTCTTCGCGGCGCTTGTGAGCCTCGCGTTCGCGCGCTTTACCAAAGAGCCCTCGGTACGACGCGCAATCGAAGTTGGAGTCGCAGTTGGTTTGGGTGCGTTGGTCTACCCAGCAACTCACGTGCTGCCCCTCGCGATTATTGCTGCAGTTGCACTTGGCGTTTTCCCACGTATCGTCCAAGAGCGCGGAGCAGGAGCTGGACGTAAACGGAGCGCTCTCCTCTCGTTCGTGTTTATCGTTGGGGCCCTTGTGGCGATGGCGCCGCAGCTGTTCTTCACCGCTACGCATGGGTATGATAGCCGCCTGAGGCAGACCTTCATCCTTCATCCTTCATCCACACAACATTGTGCATATCACCCCCTTCATAGGGGATCCGAATGTTACCACCCCAGGAATTGTGTGGTTTAGCCTCAAGCAGACGCTTCGCTTCTTTTATCTAGCAGACAGCGGAGAGCAATACAATTATGACCAGCCACCCCTACCAACTTGGGCAGAGATGCTGGCGGTGCTTGGTCTGCTCATGCTCCTTCCAAAGTGCATAAAGCGAGAGCCGAATGCGCTATTCCTCGTTGCTACGATGGTACTCACGATTATCTCCTCGGCGTTTATGGTTGAGGCGAACTTTTCGCCATACCTTGTGCTCTTTGCGC